>NZ_JBCNYA010000003.1:0-191573 GCF_049727805.1 Frateuria sp. YIM B11624 | reverse complement strand
CCGAAGCGCGTCGCTTCGCTCCCTCTCCCCGCCGGGGAGAGGGCTGGGGTGAGGGGCCAAGGCTTGCGGGCAAACCCGGCCGAAGCGCGTCGCTTCGCTCCCTCTCCCCGCCGGGGAGAGGGCTGGGGTGAGGGGCCAAGGCTTGCGGGTAAACCCAGCCGAAGCGCGTAGCTTTGCTCCCTCTCCCCGTCGGGGAGAGGGCTGGGGTGAGGGGCCAAGGCTTGCGGGCAAACCCAGCCGAAGCGAGTCGTAAAGAATCAAGTCGCGGTAATTCCCCACGCGAACCGCGCCCGCCTCACGTCCTGACCCATCCGCTGCTCGAACGTTGCGCCCCTGGCCCCGCCAGCACACCGCTGCCCGAGCCACCAGCACACCCACCCCGACTCCCGCGCCCTTAACCCCGATCCACTAGAATCGAGAGGTTCAGAGCACCGATGTCGGAGTCCCCATGAGTTCCCCCGCCAGCCACGTCCCCGCCACCGCCGCGCAGGCCGAAACCACCCCGCTGCGTTTCGTCACCGCCGCCAGCCTGTTCGATGGCCACGACGCGGCGATCAACATCATGCGCCGCATCATCCAGAGCCAGGGTGCCGAAGTGATCCACCTGGGCCACAACCGCTCGGTGGAAGACGTCGTGCGCGCCGCGCTGCAGGAAGACGCCGACGCCATCGCGCTGTCCTCCTACCAGGGCGGCCACGTCGAGTACTTCAAGTACATGGTGGACATGCTGCGCGAGCGCGGCGCCTCGCACATCCGCGTGTTCGGCGGCGGCGGCGGCACCATCACCCCGGAAGAAATCCGCGAGCTGCAGGCCTATGGCGTCGAGCGCATCTACCACCCCAACGACGGGATGAAGATGGGCCTGACCGAGATGATCGAGGACGTCATGCAGCGCACCCGCGCCGCCCAGGCGCAGCGCCTGAAGGCCGAGCAGCCGGGCGTGCCGCAGGTCGACATCGACGACGAAATCTCCGTCGGCCACATGCTCACCGACATCGAGGAAAGCCGCCTCGGCGAGCCCGAGCTCGCCCGCCTGCGCAAGGAATGGGATTTGGCCGGCCGCAAGACCCCGGTGCTCGGCCTCACTGGCACCGGCGGCGCCGGCAAGTCCTCCGTGGTGGACGAACTGCTGCTGCGCTTCCTGCACGCCTTCCCCGGGATGCGCATCGCCGTGCTCGCCGTCGACCCGACCCGCCGTCGCTCCGGCGGCGCGCTGCTGGGCGACCGCATCCGCATGAACTCTCTGCGCTCGCACCGCGTGTACATGCGCTCCATGGCCACCCGCCGCCAGCACATGGCCACCAACGAGGTGCTCAAGGACTGCATCGCCTTCCTCAAGAGCCAGCCCTACGACCTGGTCATCGTGGAAACCGCCGGCATCGGCCAGAGCGACTCGGAGATCGTCGACTTGGTCGACTTCCCGATGTACGTGATGACGTCCGACTACGGCGCCGCCAGCCAGCTCGAGAAGATCGACATGATCGACTTCGCCGAGCTGATCGTGCTCAACAAGTTCGACAAGCGCGGCGCCGAAGACGCCCTGCGCGACGTGCGCAAGCAGTGGAAGCGCAACCGCACCGCCTTCGCCCTGAAGGACGAGGACGTGCCGGTCTACCCGACCATCGCCAGCCAGTTCAACGACCCGGGCGTGACCTGGATGTTCTCCAACCTGTGCCGCCTGCTGCAGGAAAAGGTGAGCGCCAAACACGGCCAGCCCATCGGCAGCCCGCACTGCGATTTCGCGCCGGAAGTGAACACCTCGCTCAAGGAACCGCGCGCCACCGTGCTCATCCCCGGCAGCCGCGTGCGCTACCTCGCCGAGATCGCCGAGCAGGGCAGGGGCATCAACGGCTCCATCGCCCGCCAGGCCGAAGCCGCCAGCAAGGCGCAGCACTACTACGAATCGCTCAAGGAACTAGGCGACGAGTCCCTCCCGCGCCCGTTGGACGTCTACGACCACGCCCAGCTCCACCCGTCACATCCGGCCCAGATCCTTCCCCCGCCCGCGGGGGAAGGTGCCCGAAGGGCGGATGGGGGAAGCCTTGCCCCAGACCGCACCCTCCTGCTCCTCCGCCAGCGCTACAACGAAGCGATCAAGGAACTCTCCAACGAGTCCCTCCACCTCCTGCGCGACTGGCCCAAGCTCCGCGAATCCGTCACCAAGGACGTCAACGAATACCAGGTCCGCGGCAAGACCATCCGTGTGGAGAACTACCGCGAATCCCTGAGCCACCAGAAGATCCCCAAAGTCGCCCCGCCCAAGACCAACAACTGGGGCGACCAGCTCCTCTTCCTCGGCAAGGAAAACCTCCCCGGCCACTACCCCTACACCGGCGGCGTCTACCCCTACCGCCGCACCGGCGAAGACCCCACCCGCATGTTCGCCGGCGAGGGCACCCCGGAGCGCACCAACCGCCGCTTCCACTACCTGAGCCAGGGCGGCGCCGCCACGCGCCTGTCCACCGCGTTCGACTCGGTCACCCTGTACGGCGAGGACCCGGCCCCGCGCCCGGACATCTACGGCAAGATCGGCAACTCCGGCGTCAACATCGCCACCCTGGACGACATGAAGAAGCTCTACTCGGGCTTCGACCTGTCCGCGCCGACCACCTCGGTGTCCATGACCATCAACGGCCCGGCGCCGATCATCCTCGCGATGTTCATGAACACCGCGATCGACCAGAACGTGGAGAAGCACCTCAAGGCCGACGAAGCCCGCTGGGCCCAGGCGCAAGAGAAGATCGCCAAACTCTACGAAGGCCGCGAGCGCCCGCGCTACTCGGGTGATCTACCGAAGGGCAACGACGGCTTGGGCCTCGGCCTGCTCGGCATCACCGGCAACCAGCTCGTCGACGAGGAAACCTACGCCAGGATCAAGGCCGACACCCTCGCCGCCGTGCGCGGCACCGTGCAGGCCGACATCCTCAAGGAAGACCAGGCGCAGAACACCTGCATCTTCTCCACCGAATTCGCCCTGCGCATGATGGGCGACATCCAGCAGTACTTCGTCGACCACAAGGTCCGCAACTTCTACTCGGTGTCCATCTCCGGCTACCACATCGCCGAAGCCGGCGCGAACCCGATCAGCCAGCTCGCCTTCACCCTCTCCAACGGCTTCACCATCGTCGAGTACTACCTCGCCCGGGGCATGCACATCGACGACTTCGCGCCGAACCTGAGCTTCTTCTTCAGCAATGGCATGGACCCGGAGTACACCGTCATCGGCCGCGTCGCCCGCCGCATCTGGGCTCGCGCCATGCGCGAGCGCTACGGCGCCAGCGCGCGCAGCCAGATGATGAAGTACCACATCCAGACCTCCGGCCGGTCACTGCACGCGCAGGAGATCCAGTTCAACGACATCCGCACCACGCTGCAGGCGCTCTACGCGCTTTTCGACAACTGCAACAGCCTGCACACCAACGCCTACGACGAAGCCATCACCACGCCGACCGAAGAGTCCGTGCGCCGCGCCGTGGCGATCCAGATGATCATCAACAAGGAACTGGGCCTCAACTTCAACGAGAACCCCTGGCAGGGCAGCTACGTGGTCGAGGGGCTGACCGACCTGGTGGAAGAGGCCGTCTACAAGGAGTTCGAGGCGATCAGCGAGCGCGGTGGCGTGCTGGGCGCCATGGACACGATGTACCAGCGCGGCAAGATCCAGGAAGAGTCGCTGTATTACGAGCACAAGAAGCATGATGGGTCGCTGCCGTTGATCGGGGTGAACACGTTCCTGCCGAAGGAGCATGGTGGCGAAGTGGCGACCGAGATCGAGCTCATTCGCTCCACGGAGGAGGAGAAAGGGCAGCAGATTGCGAACGTGCGGGCGTTTGGGGAGGCGCGGAATGGGTTGGCGCCGGAGAGCCTGAAGCGGTTGCAGCAGACGGCGCGGGAGCGGAAGAATGTGTTCGAGCAGTTGGTTGAGGCGGTGAAGTACAACTCGTTGGGGCAGATTAGCCACGCGTTGTATGACGTGGGTGGGGAGTATCGGCGGAATATGTAGCTCGCGCCGAGACAAGGGAGCGTTTGCGATAGTGCTTGCTCGTCGCAGATGGAGGGGAGGGAGAGAGCATGACAGTCGCTACAGAAGTTGAGCCAACTAGCATATGGGCGCTTTATGAATCAGTCGCGCCTGGCGATTGGCTTCAACAAGGTGACCTCATAAGGTTTAAAGAAGAAGATAGGCCCGCTTACTACGGTGTTGTAGTGACGGCGGATTGTGACCTAGGGAATCGTAAGCACTCAAGGTTGGTGACGCTAGTTCCCCTGTTATCCATCGAAGAGATAATCTGCAAATGTTTGGCGTATGACGCTTTTGAGAATTACAAAGACGCTCTTCATCAATACTGCAAAAGACAACTATCTATAGATGATGTCCCCCTGACGCCTGCTTTCCTAGGAAAGGTAAAGGCGCTCGTCCGTGAGGGGAATATCAGTGACGAAGTGGTAGAGACAGCTGCCAAAGCGATCACGCATGAAGATTGGGTGATCTGCGTGCCTAAGTTGCGTGCGATGTTCACGGCTGCAGGAATTTCCTGGCCGAAAGCCTTGGATCGCTTTGCAAAACAAATTGATTCTAGGGGGGACATCCTCCGTTTATTGGCGCCGCCGCTAACCCCGGACAGGGTTTCGGTGGTGTGGTTGCGAGCGATGTGGCAGGCACGCGTATCGGACATTGCAATCAGGACATCGGAAGCGCAGGAACGAAGTGGTATTCGAGTTGCAAGGCTCAATTCCCCATTTCGTTACCGCTTAACTCAGATGCTCGGGCAAGTGTTTGCTGATATCGGTCTGCCGGATGTGCCCGCTGCGGTACTTACTAGAGATATTCAGGAGTTTGTGCGCTAATGGAAAACTATCTTTTGGTTAGCGAGTCCGCTGCGGATATGCTCGCCAGTAGTCGTCATGGGCGCGTATCCAAGGTTCCGTCCGATTCGCTGCCAGGGTTGCACTCCAAAACTTTGGTGGAGGACCTAAAGGCATATGCAACTGGCCTCGAGCGAGCGGATGAATACCGAGCAGTTATTTGCGTAAAGGCACTAAGTGAACTGCACGGCGATGCCGATACTGTATATGCGCGCATTGCGAGGGTGCTTAAAGCTGCATCAATGCCACCCGTGCATCTTCCGCGCAGTTGGTCCGAATATCATTACAAAAACCGGCTAGCATTCTTCGCCGTCGGTGAGAATGATGGTGACCAACGCTGGCTCGCCGAAATAGACGGGGCGTCCCGCACCGTCCGGTTCTTGGAGATTTCAGACTCGAATAAGCGAATCTTGCTCCAAGATTGGCTACCTCCCGCCGTTCCTGATTCATCCAAGTATATGCAGTGGGCCGCGACCATATCTGCAAAGGTAGAGCGGGAGCGCGAGGGAGAAAGTTTTTCCGATCAGGTTGATCTCAAGGCTATTGGTAGTGAAGCAGTAGT
Organism: Frateuria sp. YIM B11624; assembly: GCF_049727805.1. Lineage (NCBI taxonomy): Bacteria > Pseudomonadati > Pseudomonadota > Gammaproteobacteria > Lysobacterales > Rhodanobacteraceae > Frateuria > Frateuria sp. YIM B11624. Next base: position 186,145 of record NZ_JBCNYA010000003.1, on the reverse strand, counting down.
TCAAGGGTATTCTTACGACTACTGGCGTACGCTTCTTAAACCAGAGCAGCTCCAAATCGTGGATGCACCCCTCAACTCATCAGTGCGTGTAATAGGCCCTGCGGGAAGCGGAAAGACACTGGCCTTATGCATGCGTGCAATCCGGCTATCCAGAGATGAGAACGTCGTGGGCGGACGGAAGAAGATTTTGATCGTTACTCACAGCTGGGCGATGGCTGAGCGTATTGATGGAATCCTTCTGTCCCTGAATGACGGTCGGCCATTGGCGAACATCTCCGTGTTGCCTTTGTTATATGTACTTCAATATCACGCAGGTAACGTGGGGCAGGGTGCTAGTGCTGTACTTGGAGAAGATAGTTCGGATGGACAGCGCCGTGTTATTGAACTACTTGATCGATTTATTGCAGATGTCGAGCCGCGCCTAAGTTCTGCTGCTAAGTCAGATATGTCGCCTGGCATCGTGCGGGCCCTAAATGCTCCATCTGGATCTCATGCCAGAAACGAGCTAGTCCTCGATTTGTACGAAGAAATTATCGGTGTCCTCTCCCCTCAGGGAGTGATGCCGGGAGATAGTGATAAGGTTGCTGATTACTTGAGTGAGGCTCGAGACCAAACGATGCCTCCGTTTGTCACAAGAGCGGATCGCGAGTTTTGTTTGCGTGTTTTCGAGCGCTTTTTGGAACAGCTGATAGATCTTGGCGTAATTACAACCGATCAGCTGGTTCTCGATAGCATACGTATCTTCGAGACATTCACGTGGAATGTGAGGCGCGAAACTGACGGATATGACTTTATATTAGTGGATGAATTGCAGCTATTTGACTCCCAGGAGCGTTTAGCGGTTTCCCTATTGTCGCGCGCTAAACCTGGCATGGTTTTCCTGTCGGTGGAGGATCCCTCTCAGGGGCTGTTTTCGGCGGTTAACGCTCGTTCGGAAGCGCTTAAAACTCAAAGTAGTGTGTATTTGAGCGAAACGCACAGGTTCCGCGCTGGCCTCTTTGAGCTGATTAGCTTCCTCTATGGACGGTTTCCCTTAAATGCGGCAGCAATTCGCGTGGCGAAGTCGGAAGCGAAAGCACGAAAACCAAGGTTGGTTCAGCTGTCCAGTGTTGATAGCGTCGCCGACTATTGCGTGGCTAAAGCACAAGAAGTTGCTGCGTCTAAGGAGAGAGGCCGTAGGTTGTGCGTAGTGTGCATTAGCGAAACGGAGCGGCAGATCTTCGCCGCTATCAAACAGGCCGGCATAGCTGCCGTCCGGCTCACTAGCTTTGATGATGTGGAGCTTCTTACCTATCAGCGGAGGGCCGCGGTCGTTGCATCGTGGCAGTTTGTGGGTGGAACGCAGTTTTCGGATGTAGTGCTGGTGGTCTCCGGGTTGCCTCGGGCAAGCAGTGCATATGCTCAGCTAAGGGAGTTGACTGCGATATATCTCGGTGCTAGCCGAGCTAGTTCTGCGTTGGACATCGTTTGCGATTCGCGCATTCCAGACGCATTGCAGGCAGCACATAAATCCAAGCTGCTGACGAAAGCCGCGTTGAAGGCGTTGTAGGTGCGGCCGTTGGTCAGGGCAAAGGTGACGATGGGAATTAGCTGGGGTTAATTTCCTTCGTCCCACCTGTCGCGTTCGTCGGTCTGATGAACTGGTCAAGTTGGCTGCCTGACTTCCACAACCCAAAGTCAAGGAGCGGCATGAGTGACGAGCCAAAAATTCCGGAGAAAATTGAACGGCGTCTTAGGCTTAAGACGCTTCGGCCCGACCTTGAACCCTTGGCCCGCGAGTTGGTGGAACTCGCTTGTACAGGCAGTCGCGAACTGTGGGGTGAGCTAACTCCCGACCGGCTCAAGCAAGACACGCAGCTTCGGCGCAGGTTTTATGAGCTGGCGCACGAGGGGATGTTTGCGGCCCAAGAGAAGATGGCTGGCCGTGTTGGCACCGGCGAGCGCTGGGATGTATCTGAGCAGCTGCTATTTCGTGCAGTGGCCGACACCATCGCCTGGGCCATGCTGGGTGGGCAGCTCTGCTACGCCCGCAGAATCTATCGGTTCCAGAAGCAGCCAGACTTGTCCGCGTCCAACTTTGCGTCGGTGCTGCGGGCGTGTCAGGAACTTCGGGAGAGGGCCCCCGGCTGCATGCCGCTCATCTCCGATCTCACATCTTTTGTCCAGGTGGGTGACATCATCAGCGTCTCCGCAGAAAGGCGTATATCGATCATCGAAGTGAAAGAAGGTGAGCACAACAAGCACGTGCTGGACTTGGCGATGTTCTACGCGGCGTCTGGCTGCGAAACATTCCGCGAGGTCGTCGAGCGGACCGAGAGCCGCAAGACCGTAAAGCAGATGGGGCGCGTCCTGCGCCAGAAGGCGCGGATGACCCACGTTAGCGAGGTCATGTCGCAGGGCTCAGCGCTGGACCCAGATACGGGAGAGTTGGTGAGGATCCCGGAGCCCTTTTTCCCAATCGAAACGTGGGATGAGGCGTTAGCGGACCTGACCGAGCAGGCAAAGGAAAGGAACTGGGCGTATAACGTGCAAGGCCCAATCTTCTTGGGCGCATACGCAGGCGATATCGCGCCTCGCGGGCACCTGATGTTCCTCATGGCGCTGAGCCTTCAAGGGGATGTGGAGCAGGACTATCACATCATTCGCTTGGCGGACTGTATGCAGATCCCCTTGGCGCCGCCAGTGTTCTCAAGAACTCTGGCTGATGATGTCAAGATGGACATACTTTTCGGGCGCATGAATGTCTGTATCGCGGTCTCAATACCTGCGCTGATCGAAGCGTGTGAAATGGCGGGCATGGACGTCCGTCACGCGACACGGAAGGAGTTGGGCCGAGCCAAGGTCGCCGGTGCCCGTCCCGTCGTTCACCAGGGAAAGGGTCTGATGTTTTCGCTCGAAGGCAGGGAGATGATGCTCCTGGAAGGGGTGATCTTCCGGGCCCTCTTCCACGGTCAGCAACCCGAGTCCGTCTTATGGCATTACCTCAAGAACGGCGAACTTGGCCTAGCGAAAAAAGGGGACGTGGCTAATTAAGTCCCCTCCCGTTCGCCCGCTTGGCGGGTCGGCCGCGCGCGCGGCAGGTGGCGGGCCGTCCCAGCGTGGTTTCGACCATGCGCTGGGAAAAACCCAGGTCAGAGTGCACTTTCCTTACGCGCTCCAAGACGGGGTGGGTGGGACGGAAAAAGGGGTCAGGTTCATATTCCCTCGGGGGGCGAGGGCTTTTCGTGGCCGACCTCAAGGGTAACTAACCAACCAAAACGGGGTCAGGTTCACTTACCGGGTGAGGTGAGCTTGGGTGGGCGGTGGGCTGGGCGGGTGCCGGCGAAGCGCCGGGTCTTCGCAACTAACGGAACTAACGGGGTCAGAGCCCCTTCCTGACACGGGGTGGGGCGGCAACCGAGAGGTGCGTTCGGTGAGGCGCGACACGCTGGAGTGAATCCGCCAAGCATTCGAATGCGGTTTGGTCGGAGGCGCGATTCTAGAGGCTCACAGCGGCCCAGGCTCCCCACACTCAATCCCGGTTAAGCCCGCGTTTGCGGCCGCGCGTTCGATCACGGCCTTGCCTGCATCGTTGACGTACATCCGAACCGACGCAGTGCGCGGATCCTTGAACACGAGAGGCTCGCTGGGAACGGCGGATTCGTCGAAGGCCTCGCGCGCAATGCCGCCGTCTTCGAAGGTTTCGGAGCGCCGCGCGTCCACGCAGGCAATCATGCGCGTCACGTTGTAGAACCAGCGCGGTTCGCCCTCGCAATCGAGTTCAAGCAGTTGGCCGAAGCGCAGCAGGAATTCACCCAGGGTGGCCCGTGCTTTCTCGTCCAGGACCAAGGCTCCCGGAACGAGCAGGCTGACGTTGGCACGCGGCTTCTGCACCTTGCGGCGCTTTTCCACATGGAATGCGACCCGCGGCCGGTCGACCCATTGCTTGGGCGCGCCCGTGGCGTCGAATAGGTCCTCTTCGAGGTCGTCGCGATCGATCGGCACCAACATGGCGAAGTCGTTGGGCGCCGCGCACCTCAGTTCCCAGATGGCCATCCGTTGTCTTCTCAGCGAGGGAAGGTATCGACGAGCAGCTGTTGCCGGATGGAACGAAGGCGCTGTCTACCTGCCGCTGGATCGTTGGCACCCGCGCCGCGCAGCCTTGCGTAGACGGCGGCGTGGTACACGGGAGTGTGCAACTCGATCCCGTGGTGTGGGGCCTGAGGGTGAGCGGGCAATGGCCGGGACGTGTAGCGCGGCAGAAACACCCCGTTGTCGGCATCGTTGATGGCAATGAGCCAGCCAAACAGGCGCCGGCGCGAAAGTGCTGCCCGGTCGTCATTGAGCGCGACGATGTGGTGGGCGCATGCATCCTGTGGCCTGCTTTGCCCGCTCGCTCGGACGCAATCCGTTCGCGTGATCGGGCGCGGCAAAACGGGATGCGGCTCACTTGCGGCCATTTCATTGGCTGCGCGATGGGCGGGCGGCAGGTCGTATGCCTGCGACTTGCCGCGTTGTGCCGCTAGATCAACGTGCAGCCGCAGCCTTTCTTGAGCGTCTCGGCTTTGCGGGTCTCGGCGCTTGCGCTGCCCCTGCTTCGCCGCAAGTCGTTCTGATCCGTAGCCGACAAATCGTTTAAGGTGTCGAGAACGTCGTACAAACCACCGAAGTCCGCATCGACACGCTCCACGTGATCCGTGTGGGTCAGCCGCTGCAGGCGAGCTACCCATTCGTCGTAACTGCCCACGAAAACCCGTTCGTCGCCGCCGAATTGCTGGATCGTGGCGTCCACGAGCACCTCGTCGCCGGTGGCGTGCCAGCGCAGGAGCAGGCCCACGTGGGAGGTCTTTTCCCGCAGCGGGATGCGGACGGCCTTCTTTGTCCGCTCGTCCGGCTCCTCGCCGGCGTAGCCTGCGAAGGGCGCTTTCTTAAGCTGCTTGGTCACGCCGAAGCAGTCGCCTTTTTCGTGGGTGGAATACGGCAGGGCCCAGGACTTCAACTGCTCATTGGTCAATCGGGGCATGGCACGCTCCGCGGCTTTGGGGGCGATCCGGCAACGCAACGTGCCACAGCTTACTCCCTGGAAACCGGGGCGGAGCAGGCGATGCCGTGCGTACGAAGATGCCGTGTGTACTCCGCGACCGCGAGGTTTGCTGCGCTGCCCTGTGAGTTGCCCGATCCACTGATCTGGGGAGAAGGGGCCCTGACCCGCTTTTGTGTGGGCCTTTTTTGCGACCAGCACTTCATTTGCCGCCCCGCTCGCCGATAACGCGGAGACCCCGTTCTCGCCAGCGACCGGATCGTGGTGAAAGCGGCCTCGACTGACTCAGTCGCCCCTCAGGTTTTCCGGATGTCCGCGCAAGATCCGAACGATCGTTACGTCCGCGTCGCGGTGCTGGCCCTGCTTTCGCTGGCCCTGCTCGCGGGCGTCTGCGCGACGGCCATCCATTGGCTCGGCCGGGTCCATCGCCCCATGGATCTTGTCGTTCCGCCCACCGCCAGCGTGCTGTTCGCCGGCCTGATCGTCGCACTGCTGCGGCGGCCGGCGTGGGTGCTCGGCATCACGTGGACCGCGCTGGGCGCCTCGGCCCTGGCACTGATCGCGCCCGCGTGGCTCTACACCACGCAGGCAAGCCTGTCGCCGGACGTACGGCTGATCGACACCCTGCCGCCAGTCTCGTCGCTGTTCGTGGTGTTCCTGGTGATGCTGATGATCTTCATCCCTGGGCGGCGCGCCTTCCTCGCCGCCGCGCTGGGCTGGGTGCTGATCGCGTTGCCGGTGTTGCTCTATCTGCTGGGCCATCGCCAAGAGCTTTGGACGCCACGGGGCAAGGACCTGCTGATGGCATATGGCCCGGTCAGCATCATGGTCGTCGTCCTGTTGCCAGTGCAGCGCGGCTTGACGGGCAAGATCCGGCGACTTTCCTCCGAGCGCGACGTCATGGAAGTCATGTTGCACAGGGATCCGTTGACTGGCGTGCAGAGTCGCCTGCTCGGCGAGCGGGTGTTGCGCCAGGTGCTGGCGAGCGAGGCTCCTGCCGGGGTAATCATGCTCGACCTCGACCGCTTCAAGGCGATCAACGACACGCACGGCCATCCGGTCGGCGACACCGTCCTGCAGGCGGTAGCGGATGGCTGCAAGGGGCTCCTGCGCGCCAATGAATGCCTCGCGCGCTGGGGCGGCGAAGAGTTTCTGGTGATCGTGCCCGGCGTCGACGCGGCGGGCCTGCAGCGCGTAGCCGAGCGTCTACGGGCGGTAATCTCCGCCGTGCCGGTGGCCCCGGTTCCGCAGGTCACCGCCTCGCTCGGCACCACCCTATTGCGAGCCGGTGACACCTTGGACACGGTGCTTCAGCGCGCTGACGTGGCGCTTTATCGCGCCAAGGAGCTTGGCGGCAATTGCGTATGTTCCGCCGCTGGCACGGCCACGGACATGATCTAGAGCGACGGAGGTAGTTGAGTCCCCTCGGCGCGCAATAAGGGGACGGCGGGAATTAGATATCGTCCGATGGACTGTCCGGTCGCTTTCGCCTGCTGCGGAGTCTTACGTGGCGGGTGTCCGAAAGCCTTTTCGATCATGGCCCGAAACTTGGACTCGCCCAGCGTGCGCTTTTGTTCGAGGTGCGCACTGATGCTGAGCTGGAAGCGCGGACGGCGAGGCATGCAGGAAGTTTGGCGCGGGCGATTAGTCACGCAGTCGGCTAAGGGCGCTATCGCGATACGCCGCCTGTGTACGAGGTCTCATGTTCCTTCCGCCCTCTTTTGAGCGGTATGCACTGTCGGGAAGTAGCCTCAGGAACCGTCGCTGGTACTCTGGAAGCCAGGAATGTTTCCCGCTCCAGCCTTCGACGAATGGCGAATTTCGGCGGACGCTTCTCGTCAAACTTTCATTCTTGTGGCATCCAGAGGACGGATCATGAATAAGTTTTGGCTCATTGCATTGCTCTTTTTGTCGGCGGCTACGGCGAGCTGCCATAGGGCGGACGATGATCCATTGGACAACGTGTCATCGGTTCCCGCAGCAGACCGGCCGGCATTGCAGTCTTGTCTCGCTGAATCGGACCTGCCGGGCAATCATTGGCCTGCGCGCGCAGGCAAGGCCCGGTGCTGGCTTTCGCTGCCACAGAGTCCAAGCCTTGGCGAAATTGCGACATTGCTCAAAGAGCCGCACGGCGCCGTGGAGCTGGAACGCCGGTACAGGGAAATCCTTGCCGAGCATTACGCCGATCCAATGCATCGCGATGCACTTTTCCGCGCCTATAGTGACTTCCAGACCGCGCGCGGCCAGCAGCTTGCCGACATCTGGCTCAGCAAGTCGCCTGGGAGCGCCTTCGCCAAGTTGGCCAAGGGTGATGCTGCGCTCGGGGCTGCGTGGACCGCCCGGGGTGGGGCATACGCGGCCCAGACAACGGACGCGCAGTTCGCTGCAATGACGGAACACCTCAAGGTCGCCGTCGCGTTCCTGCGGGCAGCATCGGAAGCGGAACCGAAGTTGAGCCCTGCGTGCGTCGATCTCATGGATATCGGAAACATGGCTGGTGATCCATCACTGAGAGATTCGGCGGAACAGGACTGCATGAAGGCCGATCCCTTGTCCTTGCATGTCAACGACATGCGGCTCACCGCGCGGGATCCGCGTTGGGGTGGTTCCTTTGACGAGCTGGACCGTACGGTGGACGAAATACGTTCACACGTGGCGGAGAGCCCGATGCTTGCGTCTCTGTTGTCGAAGGGGATCGGGCGCAGGGCTTACATGCAGCTCGAGGATCAATCCACTCTTCTGCCAATCAGGTCGGCACTGGAAAGCGCCGCTTCGACCGCGCCGGACGTCTTCTACCTCGACAAGGCTGGCGTCGTCGCCATGCAGGCAGACGATTATGCAAAGGCGGGAAACTACCTGTCGCAGGCGATCAGATTTGCCCCGGATGATGTCGATGTCCTGATAAATCATGCCGAATGGGCCGTGCGAACGGGTAACCGAGAGCAGGCGCTGTCGGACCTTCATCACGCTCAAGCGCAGCCCGATGATTGCGGATGCGAAGACCATGCAGGTATTGCATCTGCATTGTTGGAACTGGGGCAGGTCAGGGATGGCCGGCTGGAGTTGCAGAGAGCTACGCGGAATCCAGATCAGCGGCTTTGGGCGATGACCAGCCTGTGCCAGAGCTACTTCATGGGTGGCTTCGAGCGCGAAGGCGCCCTGTCGTGCACAAGCCAGTTTGCAGCCCAATTTCCGGATAATTCGGAGGCCTTGTATCTGCGGGCACTCGCGCTGTACATCGTCCATGATCCTGCAGCGAAGGAGTTTGACTCCCGCTTTCGCCTGAGAGCGGATAGGAACGATCCAGGGCAGCAAAAAGAGATACAGCAACTGGATCAGTTCGCTCAGCCTGGTGTGCGCCCTGGGAAAAAATGAGGACGGAGGGAATTAAGCCTCACCGGCGAGCGGCCGGGGCGACACGGTCGACCGCGGTGTCGTACTCGAGCGGGGCGGCCCAAGGCTTTTTCGACCAAAGCCTGGAACTTCGCATTTCCCAGCGCACGCTCTTGTTCGAGGTGCGCGCGGGTGCTTCGAATGGACGCCTACGCCTGTCGGTCGGCAAGCGCACCCTTGAGCAGCGTGTAAAACCCGGGTCAGAGTGCACTTTCTGTGCGTTCACCCTCGGTGAGACGGGAGAAGCCGCATGGGGTCGGCGCCCTCGGTTCGCAGGCCGTCGTTGGCCACGGCATCGACCGCATCCATGTCGGGCTTGTCGCTCCAGGGCGCCTGTGTGTAAGGGCCGGGGACATAGGTGCGCCATACGCGTCCGGTATTGGGCGCGTGCATATCATTCAGGTTGTAGGTGACCGGGACGCGAGCCGTCCAGCTGTCCCGGCCGGCCAGCGGTCCGGTCGTGGGAATTTCGTAGGTCCAGCGTTTCGCCACTTCAATCGTCGCCTTGGCCATCAGGTCCCGGTATTGCCTGAGGACGCTGTCCGGACCGATGTTGACGAGGTTGACCTGCTCGGCGACGGCGTCGGTCACGTGGCCGCTGCGGTCGACACGCAGGGCGAGGTACACCGTTCCCTGTACGTGGGCGCGGATCGCATCCATCGGATACCTGGGAGCGATCCTCTTGTTAGCCTCGGTATTGCGCAGCGCGTCGGTGGATTTCCTGTCCATGTCGCCGAAGGTGGCGCCCTTGATGTATGCGCTGTAATTGCCGTCCGCTGTCTTGTGCAGCACGACGCGGACGTGCATGTCGACCTTGGCAGGAACGGGTTTGCCTTCCCTTCGCACAGGATAGAAAAGCCACTGCAGTGCGGCCTTGCGCACCATGTCCGCGATCGGTTTGCCGTATTTGGCTTCGTCCTTGACCTCTGCGGACTGCACCGTGCCTTCTGTGGACAACACGATAGTCCCGTCGACGACGGCAGACGATTCGAGATCGCTGGAAGTGCTGCCGTGGGTCGCCATCGCAAACGTGGCGAGAAGCGCTACCAATGTTGCCCTTTTCATGCGTGCTTTCCTTGAGTGTGCGCAAGGCGCAGGTGGACAGTCCGGATTCCATCCGCCGGGTAAATCGGCCCCGGTAGTCTATGCACAAAAAGGGGTGTGGCGGACACCGCGGTGCGCAGGGCCGCGAAATCAGGCGAAGGCTGCGGAAAGCGCACTCTGACCCGCCTTTGGCCCCTACCGAATTTTGTCCCAAGTTGAAGATGCGCTGGCCAAGTGGTCCTCGTGCGGCTAAATGGGAGCCTCGCTCGTGGCTCCGGCCGCCGTCGCCGAGTACTTGGCCAAAGTAGTAAACAACCTCGGTTGAAGGCTCCCGACATTCAAACCGCAACGCGGTCAGAGGGCTAGCTCGGCCTCACCCGTCGCTCTCGGTACTTCCGGCACACTCCCCAGCACGACATCAGGTCCAGCATTCTCCCGCATCGGTCATCGCGATCCGCCGCGAAAGGGGACCTCATGCCAACCATGGGCCGCCGACAGTTCCTCAAGCTCTCCGCCACGCTGGGCGCGGCGCTGGCTTTGGGTTGCACGCCCGTGCGCCCGTCGTCGAGCGGCTGGCGCGAGCGGCGGGATCTGTTCCCGCAGGGTGTCGCCTCGGGCGATCCGGATGACAACAGTGTGCTGCTCTGGACGCGGCGCCCGTATGCGGACGCGCGCACGAGCGCCACGCTGCGGGTCGAGGTGGCGGAGGATCCGGACTTCACCAGGGTGATCGCGACCACGGCGGCGAAAGTTTCGGCCGCGTCCGACTGGACCTGCCGGGTGCTGGTCGGCCATCTGTCGTCGGCCCGCGAATACTGGTACCGCTTCGTGGACGAGGAGGGCAACGGCAGCCGGATCGGCCGCACGATGACCGCGCCCGGTCCCGACGATCCGCGACCGGCGCGCTTCGCCTTCGTCAGTTGCCAGGACGTCTGCGAGGGCGCCCTGAACGCCTATCGGCGCATGATCTTCGAGGACGAGCGCGCCGCGCCCGAGGACCGGATCGGCTTCGTGCTGCACCTGGGCGACTTCGTCTACGAGGTCGTGCAATACCCTGACCAGGTCAAGAACGGCCATCGCTACGACCGCCGCATCACGTTCCCGGTCCGCTACCCGACCGGCAAGACGGTCGCCAACGACCGTTACTGGGTGCCGGCCTCGCTCGAGGATTACCGTGCCCTCTACCACGGCTACCTGCAGGATCCGGATCTGCAGGATGCGCGCGCGCGTTGGCCGTTCGTGGCGGTCTGGGACAACCACGAATTCTCCTGGCTGGGCTGGCAGTCGATCCAGGAATTTCCCGGCGCGAAGGGCTCGGTGCCCGCGCAGACGCTCAAGGTCGCGGCCAACCAGGCCTGGTTCGAATACCAGCCGGCGCGGGTCGCGGCGCCGGGTGCCCGCCTGGACACCTTCGACGCGCCACACGTCGTCGATACTCCGGTCACGCACTTCGATGACGATGGGCTTGGGCGCGAAGCCAACAACCTCGCCGCCATCGACAGCCTGATCGTGTATCGCGCCCTGCGCTGGGGCCGGCACATCGACCTGATCCTCACCGACCAGCACAGCTTCCGCTCGCGCGACCCCGGTTCGCGCGAGGAGCTCAACCCGCTGTTCGAAGGCGACGCCCTGGGCTGGGTGCCGGAGGAGCTGGCGATGCAGTTCGACGCCGGCCGCGACTACGCCGATGGCCATCCGCCGGCGACGCTCTCTTTCCGCGGCAAGAGCGTGGCCAACTTCCGCGCCCATGAATCCGCGCAGACCCTGCTGGGCGCGAAGCAGAAGGCCTGGTTCCTCGAGCGCCTGCGCGGTGCGCAAGCCACCTGGAAGATCTGGGGCAATTCGCTGGGCACGCCCGACTGGCGCGTGGACCCGCAGCACCTTCCGTCCGCGCTGGGTCCATGGTCCGGCGCGGGCTATGCCGTCCTGGGCACCAGCGACTGGGGCGGCGCGTACCACGAACGCGCCGAGATCTTCGACACCGTGCGCGATGCCGGCATCACCGGTTTCGCGATCGTCTCGGGCGACCGCCACAGCTTCTGGGCCGGCTACGCGGCCAAGGCCCTGCCGCCCGCCGCGTTCGAGCCCGTGGGCGTCACCTTCGTGGGCGGCTCGCTCATTTCCCCGGGCATGCTGGAAGCCTCCGAGCACAACCTGAAAAAGGACGATCCACTGCGCCCGTTGTACGTCGCCAACCCGGGCGGCGGACCGGCGCAACCCACCGTCAACCTGCTGCTGCACCACGGCGTGCGCTCGGCCCTGGAATTCGCAAAGAGCGGCGACCTCGAGAAGGCGCACGCCGCCAGCAATCCCGACCTCGCCCCGCACCTGACCTTCGTCGACATGGGCGGCCACGGCTACGCGACCGTCCGCGTCGACGCCAGCACGATGGTCACCGATTTCGTCTGCATCCCGCGCCCGATCGAGCGAAGTTCGAGTCCGGATGGCGGCCCGCTGCGCTACCGCGTCCGCCACGAAGTGCCCCTGTGGAAGGCCGGCGAGCGGCCGCGGATGCGGCAGACAGTGGTGGAGGGCGATCCGGGCCTGGCGGTGTGAAACCGAAAAAGCGGCCGGGGCGCGGGGTGGAATCTCTTGATTCCATCCGGCTATTTTTGCAGTGATAGCCTGCTCGACGACATCGCTATTTCGACGACGAGACCATTGCACGATGCCCCTATCGACCCTATCGACGGCACCATCGACCGACACCACGCAGCGCAGATGGATGGCCGGCATCGCTATCGTGACGCTGCTCATCCTTGCCATCATGATCGCGGACCTGGCAAGCGGCGGCCGTCCCGATCCGGCGCCGTTGCGCGCTGCGTCCACCCTGCTCGACGGCCCGTGGCGATTCCACACCGGCGATGACCCGCACTGGGCACGTGCGGACGCAGACGACAGTGGCTGGGAAACCATGGACATGACCGCCCCGCCTGGCAGCCACGACGGCGACGTGGGGCTGCCCGATTACGTGGGCGGGTGGATGGCGCACGGCCATCCCGGCTATCACGGCTACGCCTGGTACCGGCGGGCGGTGGTCGTGCCGGCCGGAAGCGAGGCGTGGGACATCCTCGGGCCGACCCTCGTCGAGGACGGCTACGAACTGTATTGGAACGGTCAACTGCTGGGCGGCTCGGGCAGGCTCGGCCCCGAACCGCGGCTCGTCGGCACGCGGCCGCTGCGGTTCGCGCTTCCCGCCGGCGCGGCGGGCAGGACCGGCATGCTCGCCATCCGCACCTACATGCTCCCCAGCTCCGGCGCCAGCGCGGACGGTGGCGGCATGCACACCCCGCCCATCCTCGCTCCGCGGCCGGTGAGCGATGCGCTGCACCGCGCGCAATGGCAACGAACCATCGCCGGCTACATCCTCGATGCGGTCGAGCCGGCGGCCATGCTGGCACTCGTCGGTTTGGTGCTCGTGGTCGGATCGCGCAGCAGCCGCAAAGGTTTCCTGGTGTTTGCCTGCATCGCGCTCGCGCTCACGGCAGCCAGGCGGCTCAACAATGCGATCGTTGCGTGGACCGACCTGCAGGACCTGGTCACCTATGCGTGGCTGGCGTCGGTGATGTGGATACCGACGATGACCGCCTGGGTGCTGGCCTGGAACCGCTGGTGCCTGCCCGCGTGGCGGAGCATCGACGTGCTGGCCGTCGCGCTGGGCGCCGCCGGCATCGTTGGCGCCTTGGCACACCTGCCGATCTGGACGAACGTCAGCCGGCTCGGCTCGATCGCGCTCTTCGTCGTGATCGCCGCACGCATCGTCCGTGGTGGCCCGATGCGGATTCTGGCGCTCGTCACGCTGGCCTCGGTCCTTGCCTCGTTGTTCGGCCCCGAGCTGCTCGACACGATCGGCGTGCCGGGCATCTGGTTCCCGTTCAATATCGGCGTGGCGCGAACCCAGTACATCTACGCGATCAGCATCCCACTGCTGGCCTTCCTGATCGTGCGGACCCTGCAGCCGAGGACCGTGCCGCAAAAAGGGGCGTAGCTGATCAAGCCCGCGTACTGGGCCGCTGGGCGCTCGCGTGGACAGACGCACGTTGAATCGCGCCGGGCATCACGGGCCGCCAGGATGGCGGGCTACCTCCCGCCGCGGGCACCGTCCGCATCCCCTTGCCAGGAAGTGAGCCTGCTCCGATCGATTGGTTCCGTTCGGTCCGGCCACGCTTGACCTTGGGATATGGTAAGTAATAACTTACCGTAAGCCATGACGAACGCAATCGACCCCTGGGCCGCCCTTGGTGACGCGACGAGACGCTCGATCTTCGAGCGGATCGCGCTTCGCCCACGCGCAGTCGGCGAGCTGGCGGCAGAACTCCCGGTCAGCCGCCCGGCGGTCTCCCAGCACCTGAAGGTGCTGAAGGCTGCAGGCCTGGTGACCGAGCGCGCGGCCGGCACCCGGCGCATTTATCAAGTCGATCCGACGGGGGTGGACGCCCTCCGCGGAGAACTTGACCGGTTCTGGAGCAAAGCCTTGGCGAACTTCAAGCAGCTCGCCGAACACCCCGACGAAAACCCCGACGGAGGAAACTCATGACCACCCAAGCGCAGGACACGTCGATTCGGACGCAGATCGTTGTCGAAGTTCCGGTTGAGCGGGCATTCCGCGTTTTCACCGAGCAGTTCGACCGCATCAAGCCCCGCGAGCACAACCTGCTCGGCGTCGAGATTGCCGAGACCGTGCTGGAGACGCGCGTGGGCGGCCATGTCTACGACCGCGGCGTGGACGGGAGCGAATGTCGCTGGGCGCGCGTCCTGGCTTACGAACCACCCCATCGGCTCGTGATCAGCTGGGACATCAATCCGCGCTGGCAGTTGGAGACGAATCGCGAGAAGACCAGCGAGGTCGAGATCCGGTTCATTGCCGAGGGTTCCGAACGCACGCGTGTCGAGATTGAACACCGCCATTTCGAGCGCCACGGCGAGGGCTGGGAAGGTGTGCGTGAAAGCGTTCGCGGGGAAGGCGGCTGGCCGCTCTACCTGCAGCGCTATGCCCGTCTGTTCGGGGATTGAGAGCGGCTCGCGCTGGGTCATGCATGGCCCCGTGCGCGACTGTAAAAAAGGGATCAGTCGAGCCCGCCGGGTTCGAGGAACGCCTTTGAACGGGACCATCCGCCGACGCGAGCCAGATGCGTGCGCACGCCACGCCGGCGGTAGTCTTCCGGTGCGTCGACCATGGCAGCGCACGCATCGGTGGCGCGGGTTAATGGACCACGCCGCCTTTGCGGGCACTTGCCGCTTTCATCAACGCCGGAAGAACGATCTTTGCCATGATCATATTCGGCGGCGTGGACTGCGCGTTGTAACCGCCGCCGGTGAAAACGGCGACCAGGTCGTACTGCGGCACGAGATAGATCTTCTGGCCGCCATTGCCCTGGGCAGCGATCACGTCGACGTGCTGCGGGCCCGTGGGCGTTTCCACGTTCAGCCAGGGGCGCCACCAGAAGTAGCCGTAGCTGACATTGTCCACGTGGCTGTGTTCGGCCAACGACGCACGTACCCACGCTGCGGAGATGATCTGGCGGCCCCGCCAGCGACCGCCGTCCGCAAACAGGATTCCGAGCTTGAGCATGTCGCGCGGTCGCAGGTGGATCTGCGAATACTCCTTGTCGGCGTTGGTCAGGTCGTAGTTCCATTTCCAATCGGACGGCGCGATTCCCAACGGCCCGAACAAATGGGCCTGCGCGAACTCCGGAAGTGACATGTGAACCGCGTTCTCGATGAGCCTGCCCACGACGGCCACGCCGCCCGAGCAGTAATAGGCCCTGGTTCCGGGCTTGTTGATCATGGGCAGGTCGAGCGTGGCTTTCACCCAATCGGGCTTGTCGTCGATGATCGTCTCGCGCCCCGGCGAGTGCGAGCTATGGTCATTGCAATCCAATCCGGGGCTCATCGCAAGAAAATCGCCCAGCGTCATCGAGGCCTTGCGCGGATCGGGATGGTCATAGGCCGGGTAGCGCATCTGCGCCAGCACTCTCCCGTTCACCCCGGAAAGCGCGCCGCGATCGATCGCGATCCCCGCAAGCGCGCTCACGACGGATTTGGTCGCGGATCGAAGTTGATGCGGACGCTGCACGCCGTAGCCGTAGAAATATTCTTCCAACACCAGCTTGCCATGCTGGTAGAGCAGCACGCTGTGCACGTCCTTGTAGGTGCCTGCGAGGATGCCGCCAACGATGGCATGAGCGGTGGCGACGCCGAGGTCCGAGCCGGCAATATTCCCGACGTCAATGCCGTCATGCAGGTCGGCCGGCGGACGGTAGCGATAGTCGGAAGGCGAGTCCTGGCCTTCCGGACGCGGCCGCGCCAGGGCGGCCGATGCAGCCGTGATGATCGCCGACACGCGGGGATGGAACTCGCCGTCCTGCTCGTAGCCCGTCACCTTGCCGCTTGCGTCGCGCGGGAACGTGACCACCTGGCCGCCGATGGTGGTGAACCGGTCCGCGCCTGCGGCGCGAAGCGGGTACTTGGCTTCGTCCACGACGGCGAAGAGCCCGTCGCCATCTGCGATTTCAAGCGTATGGCCAGGCGCGTCCGCGTAGGTGCCGACGTAGTCGCCCAGCAGTGAACCAGGAGATTTCTGTGCTTCGGCTCCGTTCGCCAGCGCGACCAGAACGACGCCGAGCATCGCTCCACGCAGGCACCTCCTCAAACCATCGCGCAGTGGCACGTTTGCCTCCTGGTCGCCCGATCGATTTCGTGTTGAAGGACAGGCCCGGCATTAAAGAGGAGGGACTAACAGGGGTCGGTTCACGCGATCACTTCTCGCGAGATAAGGCCGATGGACTGATCGCGCCAGGCAGCACAGTCCGCAGGAACGAGAGGCCGCTTCACGCCCTAGGCGTTCACTTTCCTTGGTCAGGAAGTGAACCTGCCCCGATCGGTTGTTCCCTCCGCTCCAGCGTTTCACCCAATCGCACACGAGCGCAAGTGCACGCGGGCGGGATGGTGAAAGCCTCTGGGCACAACCTGAAAAGGACGCGATGGTGCCCAGGTCGCCAAACGGTTGGCGGCCGTGAACGACAGGGCAGTCACGCCCGTGCCGCCGTCGTGAGCGGGAATTCGGACGAGAGTGCACCTGCCCGCGCGGGAAAAGGGTCGCGAAAAAGGAGGTTCATTACGTCTCCACCCGCAGTGGCAGCACGCCCCCGACCAGATTCATGCCGTGGTCGACGAACGGCTGGGCCGCTTGCTGGGCCATCCGAAAATCGGTCTACCCGGAAGACGGCAGAACGTGGCCGACCTTTTGGGAAGCGAACGCCTCATCTGCGAGGCGTCGCCGCGATGCTACGCCATTCAGTCCGACGCGAAATCGATACCAGCGACGCCGTGTGCCTTCACCAACGCCAGCACACGCGCGACATCGTCGTACGATGCCTCATCTCGCGCGTGGAGCTCGACATGGGGGATCCGGGCCGCGTCGTTCTGGCCCGCACTCGCGGCAATATCCAGTTGCGTAGCCAGCGTGGCGTCGCTCACCAGCGTACCGTTGAGGAACACCATGCCGTCCGGGTCCACCGTGACCCGCAACGGCTCGGGCCTTTCGCGTGACGCGTGGTCCGCTACAGGCAGATCGACACGGTTCCTGTGAGCGACGACCTGCGCGGAAATCATGAAGATGATGAGCAACACCAGCAGCACGTCGACGAGCGGGGTGATGTTGATGCTGGCGATGGGGGACGATTCGATCTTCGCAGAGAAAGCCATACTTCCTCCTGACGTTGTCGATGTGGATGTGCCCTGATGCCGGCCAGTCGGGGATGCCGGCGGCCCGACTATGCCGTGCCGAAGGGGACTTCCCGCAAGGGCCCGGGCGGGCGCATGATCCGCAGATGGGTTCGCTCCCTCCTGGAGTTGGACCACGAGGGCGACATGGCTCGCCAGCACGTCGAGCTTTCCGAGTCAGGGCCTCATCCCGCCGCCCCCTTGAGCCTCTGCTTTTTCGATTCGGCGCTCCGAACCTCGGCAGGTTCGCTTCGCACCAGTTCGCAGCCGTTTCCCAGCTCTGCATGGTCGTAGTCGACCCACGCGTTCTCCTCTTGCCACACCGGATGGACGATGCGCGGCTGATAGCGCCATGCCGGGCTGAACAGGCTTCGTGAACTGTCGTGGCTGGAAAAGTCGACGCCGGCCATGTCGGTGAGCGTGGCGAAAGTGTCGGCGCTGGTGGCCGGCTTGCCGGCGTTGGCGCGCAACGTGGCGACCTTTGCCGGGAACGCCTGCGCATAGGCGTCGGAGTACCAGAACACCGTCGGTACCGGGAACTCGTAGCGGAAGCCGTGGCCATGTTCGGTCATGGAACAGGTCGCCGTCGGCAGTGTTTCGCCGTGATCGGACTGGTACCACATGGCCGTGATCGCGTCGGTCTGCTTCAGCACGTCGATGACCTGGCTCAACACGTAATCGGTATAGCGGATGGTGTTGTCGTAGCTGTTGGTGATGCGCTGATAGTTGGTGCGGAGCGCCCGATTGTCTTGGATGGTGGGCGCGAAATACTTGAAGGCGGGCGGATAACGGCTGTCGTACCGCCCGTGGCTTCCGATCGTGTGCAGCACGACGAAGAGGTCGCCGTGCGATCCGCGCACGATCTTGGCAAGGCCCTCGGCCAGGTGGCTGTCGTACCTCTGCAGGGTCAGCCATTGGAGGTGTTGCGATTCCTCGGCGTAGACGGTGATGGGCGAATTCCAGTCGCCGGTGGGATTCTGGTTGGAAAGCCACCAGGTATCGAAACCGGCTTCCCGCATGAGGCCGACGATCGACTGCTCTCCGAACGGCTCGAACAATCCCAGTTGCGCCGGCCTGCGTGTGAGCAAGGCCGGCACGCCGCCGAGCGACATCGGCCAGGGTGACACCATGTTCGTGATCGTGACCAGGTTCCTGGTGTGCGAGAGTTCCGGATTGGTGGGGCGGTCGTAGCCGAACAACTGCCAATGATTGCGTCGGCTGCTTTCGCCGATCACCAGCACGTAGATCTGCCGCCGACCGGGATGGGCGGCACGGTAGGCATGAAACCGGAAGTCCCTCGTTCGGGCGCTGGCCGCCTGCGCGCGGACGCGGTCCTTCCACCAGGCGGCCAGCGTGAGCGGAATGCCGAACGGGTAGCTGTCCTGCGCGATCCGGAACGAGCGTGCATCGACATCGTTGCCACCCGCGAGCCTGGCCGCAGGCGGGCGTCGGTCCGCTACCACCTGCATGCTGGCGAATGCGACCACCGGCACTGCGGCCAGTGCGATCAGCGTGGAATGGACGCGTCGGGACGTCACCAGTTGCAGGCCCGCACGCGCGCTGAGCCAGCCGGCGAGGACGGCGAGCGCGCAGGCAGCCACGGACAGGACGGTCAGGGCCCACAACCAGGGGCCCAGGAAGTCGGCAGCCTCCGCAGGGTTGGTCGCCACCACCGTACCCAGCACCGCTTCGGTGATGGGTGACCGATAGCTGAGAATGTAGAACGCCGCCGTCGGCACCATTGCGGCAAACGGCGCCATCAGCAGGCACGCCAGCCCGGGTCGGCGCCCCAGCACGGCGAAGTAAGCAAGCAGCAAGAGCGCGGGCGCGGCGAGGCGGGCAACGATCCATGGTGGCTTCTTGATGTGCACGCTCACGAACACGAGCGCGGCGTCCGGAACCATCAACAGCAGGGCAAGCAACGCTATTGAGGCGAGCGCGAGCCATCGCGCAGGCAGCCATCCCTGGTTAACCGTTCCGCTCATCATGGTCACCGCACTCGAAAGATAGGACAGGTCAAGATCGGCAGCAGCGGCCGAGGCAGCTGACCGCAGCGCGGATCAGCGTGCTTCCTGGAGAGGTAGCGTCCGGTTCGCGGACAGTCTCGACGCTGCTGGCAGCAGCAGGCTGGAGGCCCGGTCAGTGGTTGCCAACGATGAGCCTCGGGTCTGAGTTTCCGGTTAGCTATGACGACGTTGTGGCGAAGCGCCGTGAAAACGCGAGTCACGGCGATCCGTCAGAGGTGGCGAGGGTCTTCGCGTTGAATGTTGCGACCACGCGCGAGGGCAAGCGCAATTCGCTCGCCAGGGGACGTATGCGTTCACCAACAGGCCGTGATCGCCTGGAGGGGCCAGCGATCCGTGGGCGAACGATCGTCGTGGCGGAAGCCATCTGGTTCCGCATCACCTCGACGTGCTCGACCGATTTTGCGGTTGGGACCAGATCACGGGGAACTGACAAACCAGGACACGCCGGTCTGTGACTGACGAACCGAGGTCGCGCATGGGCCGACTCAGAACCCTTGGTGGCTCAATGGGCGATGCGCCGACGCTCGGACGGGCGTTGCCACGCGGACCCGGCGGTTCCGGTGGCGAGCGCCCTCCCGCTCAGTTCAAGCTGGTCAGCAGCGCCTGGAAGCGCGGCTTGCCGCGCAGCGAAGCGAGATCGCTGTCGTTCGCCATCCAGGCACGATCGCCCCAGCCGAGCTGCACCGCGCGCTCGAGCAGGTCGATGGCGCGGTCGTGTTCCTCCAGTACCGCGAACGTGCACGCGGCGTTGTAGAACACCATCGGCTCGTCCTCGCTCGACCGCAGGGCCAGGTTGGCCCACTCGATCGCCTTGGTCTTGTCGCCCATCGCCGCGAAGTTCGCGGCGCCCATGTAGCGGGCGCGTGCGTCGTCGGGATTCACGCTGAGGGCGCGTTCGATCAGCTCGATCGCGCGGTGGCGCGACTTGCGTTCGTCGTCCTTGCGGCCCATCTCGCTGTATGCCTGGCTCAGGTAGACCAGCGGCAGGTAGTCGGCGGGGCTGACTTCGGCGGCGCGCAGGTACAGCCAGGCGGCCTTCTGGAAGTTGCCCAGCGAGCTGCAGATCATGCCGTACAGGAAATACGCCTCGAGCAGGTTCGGGTTGAGCATCATGGCCGTCTCGAATTCCCGCTCGGCCTGCTTGAACCGCTTGCTGACGTATAGCGCCAGGCCGCGCGAGGCATGCGCCTCGGCCGACTCCGGATCCATCTGCAGGGCACGCTCGCTGGCCTCCATGGCCTGGGCGACGTGCTCGGGATTGGCATCCAGGAAGCGATGCCGCATGACGTACGCATCCGACAGGCCGGCCCAGGCCGCGGCGTACTTCGGGTCGCGTGCGATGGCGCGCTCGTACATGGCGATGGCGCGCAGCGAATCGCGCCGGTTCCACGCATAGAAATACTTGCGCCCGCGCAGGTAGTCGTCATAGGCCTGCACGTCGGCGGTGGCGACGTACTGGATGGCGCGGCGCTCCTTCGGCGACAGGGTGACCTTCAGCGCATCGACGATGCTCTGGGCGATATCGTCCTGGATGGCGAACACGTCGCGCAGTTCGCGGTCGTACGTCTCCGCCCACAGGGTCGAGTCCGACGCCACGTCGATCAGCTGTGCGGTGAGGCGCACGCGGCTGCCCGCCCGGCGCACGCTGCCTTCGAGCACGGTGCTGACGTCCAGCTTGGCCGCGATCGTCGGAAGATCGATCTCCTTGCCCTTGAAGAAGAACGAGGAGGTTCGCGAGGAGACTTTCAGTTGCGGCAGCTTGGTCAGCAGGCTGAGGATTTCCTCGGCGATGCCGTCGCTGAAGTACTCGTTCTCCACGTCGCCGCTCATGTTGACGAACGGCAGTACGGCGATGCCGCGACGGTCGTGGTCGCCATCCGGATGGCGGGGTGGACGTCGCACGTCGCTCGTGGCCAAGGCGGCATCCATCGGATTTCTCGCGGTGACGCCGGCGATCAGGCGGTAACCGAGGCCGTGCACGGTCTGGATGTAGCGCGGCTCGGCAGCTTCGTCGCCGAGCTTCTGGCGCAACTGCGAGATGACCCGGCTCAGCGATGCCGGCGTGACGCACTTGTGCCCCCATACGTGTTCCAGCAGGTCGTCGTGCTGGATCAATTCGCCCGGATGGGTCACGAACTGCAGCAATACGGAGTAGGCCTTGGGTTCCAGTTCGAGTTCGTGGCCATTACGCAGTACGCGGTGTGCCGTCGGCTCGACGCGGATATCGCCGAACGCGTAGTCCACGCGCGGACTGTTCGATTCAGTGGCCACGCGGCCGCAATATCACAGCGGTGGTTAAGGATCGATAGAGTCCGCCGGCCGGCGAAAAGCGGGCCCGGCACAGCACTTCCACTCAGCACAGGCGCGCGCGTTGCCGTGGACGCCAATGCGGTGCAGGCGGGGTAGGTCGTTAGTCATGGATCGCAGTGGGCTTCGCAACGGCCGGACGCGTCGACCGCGGCAAGTGTCGATCGACATGGCCCGCAGCGGTGGAAGCCGTGTTCGGAGTGCGTTTGCGACCTGCGGAATGGCCCGCCGGAAATCCTCATGGAATCCGCTCGGATTCCTCCGAAGTTCCTCAAGCAAGCGGCGTTGCCCCCAGCCCAGAATCATTCCACGGACATCGGCGTCCGTCTGGAGGCTTCCATGAAACACCTGATCAATGCCACCACACTTGCGTTCGGTCTTGTCTTCGCCGGCGGCGCCAGCGCGGCCCAGGACCAGACGCGGCCCACCAACCTGCGCGATGTCACCGTCACCGCGGCCCCGGGCCAGTACGAAACCTACGTGGCCAACCTGCACACGGGCTACACACTGCACGCCCTCGTCGGCAACACGCACAGGCAGTACGTACAGGCGCAGAAGGCGGCCGACCAGTCGGAGTCGGTGCGCAAGAGCGGCACCCCCGTCACGCATATCGCCGTAGCCATCGACAATTTCTCGAGGCCCGGCGTGGCGAAGCAGATACGGCTGATGGACGCCGACCAGAACACGGTTGCCATCGTCAATGTGTATTGCAAGCGGACGATGCCTTCGGGAGCCGCGCGTTGCAATCTGGCTCCCCGCCTGATGCAGGCCGGCAACCAGGGCGAGCGCGTGGCATCAGCGCAGGCGGTTTATTCGCAAGTCGCGATGGTGAACCCGCGCGACTAGTCAGGATGTGCATGAAAGGCGCCGGATGCACTGATCGTGCGGACCCCGGTGATTTCCCCCACTTTGCCGGCCCGCCCGGAAAACCGGGGCAGGCTCGACCACCCACTCGAGTGCTGCCCCGGCCGGTCATGAACACGCGCTGGCAAAGACTCCACCGGGCCCGATGCCCGGACTGCTGCATCCCTCACGAGAAGGGATGAGTTCGACTCGACGGTGCTATTTCAGCGGCAGGAACAGTTCCACGACAGCCTCGTATGCGGGTATCTCCGGAATGCGCGAGAGCGAGCGTCGGCTATAGATCGGGAAGTCACCGGCCTCCTCGCCGCTGGCGGGAAGCCACTCGCGGTAAAGAAAGAGTGCGGCCGGTTCGAGGTTGTTCGTGTTGCCCGGGTAGCGCAGCACCGCGCAGCGTCCGCCCGGGATCAGGCCAGCCTTCGCCTGCATGGGGTTCGCTTCGACCGGATGGTCGGCCGCGACACACAGGTCCGCACGATAGTCGTCCGGGTTGTCCGGACACCGCTCCGAGCGGAAGACCATGAAGGTGGGGCTTGTCTCGGGCGACAAGCCCGCGGCCTTGCGCCAGGCGAGGAACCGATCGCGGCTGGCGCCGAACGTCGCGCGGTCGCCCCGGTGCTCGATGACCGCCACCGGTACAGGGGCCACCTCGCGGATGGTTACGTCGTGTTCGTCGAAAATGATCTGCATGAGCTTGTTCCTCGCGTTGTCGAGAGGCCCGAAGGCCGCAAGCCACGGCGCCCAGTCGGGCGAGCTTCGGAACGAGGAAGGCGACTGTCCCAACCGACGCCGGAAGGCGCGGGCAAAGGCATCCGGTGTCTCGTAGCCGGCATCCATCGCTATCGCGGTGACGCTCTGGGTTGCCTCGCAGGCGAGCCGGGCCGACGCCTGCTTCATGCGGGCGAGCTGGACGTAGCGATGCATGGGCATCCCGAAGGTCGCCGCGAACTGTCGATGGAAATGAAACTTCGAGAAGGCGGCGACGCGGCTCAGCGTGTCCAGGCACAGGTCAGCGTCGAGGTTCCGGTCGATGTAGTCCAGCACCCGCTGCATCCGGACGTTGTAGTTCTGAAGCGTCGCCTTCATCGTTCCATCCGTCGTGGCGGGACCATTTGATCCCGCATCACCGCGGTGCGCTCGACCGATCTTGCGGTTGGACGCGAAAAACCGGATCACGGATCAGACAGGCTTCAAACCGCATACCCGTGCTCGCGCAACGGCAGTCCATATTGTTCGGCCAGTTTCCGGTTCCCTTCCCGGTAGAGATCGCCCAGCTTTTCCGGCCACCCGGCGGGAAATTCCAGCTGCTGCGTGTCGCCCCGCTTGAGGAACCCGCCGCCGAGCGCGCGCAGCCCGGCCGGCAGGTGCGCGGCGATGCGGCCGGCGGCGGGGAAGCGCTTGCGCAGGCGGTCGTAGTGCACGTAACGCGCGGTCTCCTGCCCATGCGTGCGCCGATCGCCGAGCAACTGTCGCGTGTTCGCGGCGTCGATCCCCAGGAGGGCCGACAGGCGATCGGCGAAGGCGTGCGGGTCGGCCTTCCACTGCTCCAGCAGCACGACCGCGATGCGATCGGCACCGAACAGCGCGCGATAGATCTCGATGGTGCGCTGGTAGTCCGCCACGCCGAGCACGCCTGCAGGACGATTCCGGTACGCATGTTCCAGCCAGTCCGCAAAACCCACGTGCCGGTCGCGGTAGGGCGCCGGAACGTTGAAGAGCACCCTGCCGTGGCGGCCATAGAACGACCGGATCATGTCCTCCTGGCGCCTGATGGTGAAGAGGATCCGTGCCTGCGGGAAATGGCGATGCAGGCGTCGGGCGACCGTCGCGGTCAGGTGCGGCTCGGCGGTGAGCGTCTCGTCGGAAAGGACCGGTATGCGATCGCCCGGGCAGGCTTCGAGTGCCGCGGCCAGCGCGCTGCGCAACTCCTCGGGATCATCGTCGAAGCCGTCGATCCGCCGCAGCGCCTGCGAAATGCGGACGTCCACGGGCGACCGGTGAGGATGGCCCAGCGCATGGATCTGCGGATGGACGAAGAACAGGAAATCCTGCAGCGATGTCGTCCCCGTCTTGATGAAACCGGGATGGATGATCATGGCGAAGGCGCACCGATTCCAGTGAGGGACGGGAGTGGGCTGGGCCAGGAGCCGCGGGCCAGTCCTGCTTTCCCGGCCAGTCTCTCAAAGGCCTCGGGCGAGCGATAGCCAGGCTTGGCAGGCCGATGGAAGAAGCGAGGCGGGTGCAGCGGCGTGCCGTAGGTCGCTGTCGCCCCATGTTACTTTGCCGTCCACCTGTCCAACGGTGGCATCTGATGAAAGCTATTTTCGTCGTCCTGCTGGTTGCCGGGGTGATGTCCGGCCCCGCCGTTGCTGAGCAGCCTTCGGGCGCGTCACCGCTGCTCGGCAGTTGGGCCGTCGATGTGTCGCGCCTGCCGATGCCGCCGGCGGCGCGGCCGAGAAGCGTCACGATCACTTTCAGCGATACCGGGGCGGAAGGGTGGACGACGTGCGTCGACATTGTCGACGCGGACGGAGCGGCGAGCCATGCCATCAGCACCGCCGCCCTCGACGGCACCGCGGCCCCCGTCAAGGACAGCATCGAGGCCGACACCGTAGCTCTCGAACTGCCCGCTCCCAACGTCCTGGTCATGGACCTGGTGAAGGGCGGTATCCCGGCATCGACACGCGTCTATACCGTCGCGGTGGACGGCCGGTCTCTCACCGAGACCGCCTCCTATGCCGGCGGCCATGGTTTGCCGATGATGCGGACGAACCATTTCACGCGCATTCGCAGGCAGGATTGCCCAGCGCCCTGAACAGGCGAACATCCACGACTACCATATGGTGGCTTCCGCGCCACTAACGGGGCTACCGTGTCGGGGCAAGTTCATTGGCCATGCCCTTGTTCATGCGTACGCCAGCCCGGGACGGGCTTCCGGCGTTGGCCATGCCAGCCCAATGGACGGACGAAAAGACCCGTCACCACAGCGGAGGACATCCAATGGCCGTGCCCCCTTCCGGGCCCTCGTTGAGTCGCCGCGATTTCATCAGGTCCGTCTCGCTTTTCGGTCTCTCCGTCGCCTTTTCCAGTCCGGCGAAAGCGCTGCGGCCCTCCGGCGGGAAGTTCACGACCGGGAATGGATTCCTCGTCGTTTCGTTCGACACCGGTTCGGGAACGTTCGACGTCCACAGGCGTGATGGCCGACCGCTGCTGGTCGGCGCCACCTCATGCGTGAACTTCGCCACCGGCCCCATCGGTCCCGCTGGCGCCAGGCGCCGGGTTTCCGACGGCGGTTTCCATTACGCGGCCCAAATCCAGGCCTTTACGGACCGGCTCGGCCGGGGCGTGCGGCTCACCATCCGCTGCACGGATTCCCGCAGGCTGGCAGACGTCGAGATCCATCTGTCGCTGTACGAGAACTTGCAGGCGCTCACCTGCGAAGCAATCTGTACGAACACTTCGCAGGGAGACGTTTCGATCCACAGCCTGGAGCCGGTGCGGGCGGCGGTGAACGAAGGCGGCGTGCTCTACGCCGACGACGTATCGAAATGCCTGACCAACGGCGAGATGTATTTCGATGCCGGTGCCGTCCACACGTTCGGCAGCAAGGAGGGCGCGATTTCGTCCGGGCACTTGAAGGGAGTGGACCTCGCCAACGGACCCTTCGCCGGTGCGAGCGAAACCATCCACAGCTGGTGGAACGCCGGCCTGTTCAGCGGCCACGGGCGGGAAGGCATCGCACTGGGCTACCTGGAAAACACGCTGAGCCTGGGAAACCTGCTGATCGCCCGCACCGGGAAGGACGAGATTTCCTTCGTCGCAGAATCGGTTTACGCACCGACGATCACGCTGCGGTCCGGCCACTCGGTCCGTTCGAACCGGTTCATGATCGAAATCGCGGAAAGCCCTTACCAGGCGCTGGAACACTACGCGGCCGCGGTCGGCAAGGCCAACGACGCGCGGACGCATTCCATACTCAACGGGTGGTGCAGCTGGTTCTACACGCTTTCCTTCGTCTCGCAGGACGAAGTGGTCGCGAACGCCGCGTTTGCCGCCGAACACCTGAAGCCCTATGGACTGCAATACATCCAGGTCGACGAGGGCTACCAGCGCTGGCACGGCGAATGGGAAGGCAACGAACGATTCCCCAACGGCATGAAGTGGCTGGCCGACCGGATCAAGGGCTTCGGCTTCAAGGCGGGCATCTGGATCTCGCCCTATGTCGTGGAGGAACCCACGAAGCTGTTCCGGGAACATCCCGACTGGCTGCTCAAGCGCCGCGACGGAAGCCTGCAGCGCATCGGCAACTGGCCCGAGGGTGCCGCGCCTCCGGCCGACGAGAACCCGAAAAAATACGCCCTCGACATCACCCACCCCGGCGCGGCGAAATGGCTGCACGACCTGGTCGACACCATCGTCAACGACTGGGGCTACGAGATGATCAAGATCGACTTCGTCGCCTGGTCGCTGCTCGCCGCCGAGCGATACCACGATCCGACCATGTCGGCGGCCGGCGCGTACCGCAAAGGCATGCAGATCATGCGCCAGGCGGCCGGGGACCGATGCCACATCCTCGACTGCGGCCCGGGCGCGATCACCACGGGGCTGATCGACAGCATGCGCATCGAGGTCGACGTGAACTACGGCTTTCATGAGGCCGCGTGGGCCACGTATTTCACCCATCCCGCCGGCAGCGCGTCCGCCATGGCGAAGCGCTACTACTTCCACGGGAAGACCTGGGTCAACGATGCGGACCATCTGTGCATGGACCTGCTTACCGATGCCCAGTCCGAGGCGGCTGCCACGCTGATCGCCATGAGCGGTGGAAACCTGTTTTCCGGTGACCGGCTGACGCAGCTCGACCCGTCCAAGCTGGAGATCCTGAAGAAGATCACGCCGTCGCTGGGCGAAGCGGCCGTGCCGGTGGACCTGTTCGACCACGACATGCAGTACGCCTTTGCCATGACGGTGGAGCGACCGTTTGGCCACTGGACGCTCTTCGCCGTGTTCAATCCCAGCCTGACGGACGCCGTCACGCGGATATTCCGGCTCGACAGGCTGGGGCTCGTCCCTGGCCGCAGGTACATCGCATACGACTTCTGGAAGCAGCAATTGGCCGGCGACGTGCACGGAGGCGAGCTGGCGGTCACCGTGCAGCCCGGAAGCGTGACGCTGCTCGCCCTGCACGAGCGATCCGGAAAGCCCCAGTTCGCTTCCACCGACCGTCACGTGTCCCAGGGCGCACTGGAACTCAAGCAGCTGCAGTGGGACGAAAGGACGAAGACGCTTTCCGGAACGTCGACCGGCCCCCTGCATTCCGCCCACCAGGTCTTCGTGTACGTACCCGATGCGCTGGACTGGACCTGGGATGGCAGCGCGCTGTTCCGTGACCATGGTCCCTACAGCCTGAAGCTGGTCGACCCGCACCTCATTCGCGTGCACGTGCGCTTCGATGCAAGCGACGAGGTGCGGTGGGAGGTCCGGTACGCGGAATTCCTGGCGTGAGACGGACGCAGGTCGGTGGTTTCCCGGTGCCGGCTTCCGGCGTCCTGAAGGGTTCTATCGGAAGTGCAGGATCCGGTTCACCGAAGGTATCCCGCATGGAGCGTGACTGACTGACGGGATCGGCCGGCTCCGAAAGGCCGCTCAGTCGCCGATGCGCCGCCAGACCGACACGGGCACGTTGCCGTCCGGACGCGGCGGCACGCGGTAGCTCAGCGTGTCGCCGTGCAATTCGTACGCGCGGCGTTGCTGCTGCCCCTCCCAGTTGGGGAAGGAGGCGCCTTCGATATGGAACACCAACTGGTGCTGGCCCGGCTCGACCGCGATCGTGCCGTAGTGGGTGCTCGAGCCCATCACGGCTGCCCGGTATTCCAGCGCGGTGGCCTTGGCCTTGCTCGGATCGGCGAAGCGCGGGCGGTCGGTGCGGTAGAGCTGCAGCGAGTAGTGCCCCCGGCGGTCGATCAGCAGCAGGCCCTTCGGCGCATCGCCATAGTCGTGCGAGCGCGAGCCATCCGGATGCAGCACGTCGGCCGCCACCAGCGTCCAGGTGCCGGCCAGCGAAACGTTGCCGCGAGTGTCGGCCGCCGCGGCGCCGGAGGACCAGGCCAGGCCGGGCAGCAGGCAGGCGAGGGCGGCAAGGCGGGAGAGTGTGCGGTGCAGGCTCATGGGGTTTCCTCGTTCGGATCGGGTGGTGCGCTCGTGGGTGAGGCTTCGCCGATCGTAGGGCTTGCCGTCATGCGGAAAAATCGAATAATTCGAGGCCGACACTTTCGAATTGCTTACCGATGTCGCTCCCCAATCTCGACATGGACGCGCTGCGCAGCCTGGTGGCGATCCTGCACCTGGGCGGCCTGGCCCGTGCCGCGGAACGGATCGGGCGTTCGCCTTCGGCGCTCAGCCAGCAGATGCGCAAGCTGGAGTCGCAGCTGGGCGAGCCGCTGTTCCGCAAGCAAGGCCGCCGCGTGGTACTGACCGAGGCGGGCGACCGCGTGCACGCCTACGCGCGCCGCATCCTGAAACTCAACGACGAGGCGGTGCACGCGGTGCGCGGCGCGGCGATCGACGGTGCGGTGCGCTTCGGCCTGCCGGGCGACTTCGCCGAATCCTGGTTGCCGGCAGCGTTGGGGCAGTTCCGCAAAGCCTATCCGGCGGTGCGGGTGGATGTGCTGGTCGAGCCCAACCGGCTGCTGCTCGAACGGCTCGACCGCGGCGAGCTCGACCTGGTGCTTGCCATGAACCAGGGCGCTCGTGCGGATGCCGAGCGCCTCGCCACGTTGCCGATGGCCTGGATCGGCCCGGCAGGCACGGGCGAGGTCGTGCGGCCCGATGCCGTGCTGGACCTGGCGCTGTACCAGCCGCCGTGTTTCTTCCGCAAGGCGGGTACGTCCGCGCTGGATCGGGCCGGCATCGCCTGGCGCCCGGCCTTCGTCACCGCCAGCCTGCACAGCCTGTGGGCCGGCGTGGCCGCGGGCCTGGGCATCACCGTGCGCACGGGCGCCGATCTGCCGCCCACGTTGATGCGCCTGGACGAGCGCCATGGCCTGCCGCCGCTGCCTGGCGTGGACCTGTGCCTGCATGCTGCGCCTGGCGCACCGTCGGCGGCGCTGACCCATCTGCGGCAAGCGGTGATGGCGCAGGCACGCACACACCTGGGCCAAGCGCGGCGGCCGAAGTGATCCTTGTCGGGAACCAGGCTGGCCATTGCGCCGCCAGGAAGGGATCTGGCTGGCCAGGTCCCCCCGGCTTCGCCGGCCGGCTGGCTGGTGCGTCATCGAAACGCAGGCGCGCCCATCACGGCCGGCGCCCCCTAGAATGCGCGGCTTCCTCGCCGACCGATCTGGCCATGCCGACCTTTCCTCCTTGCCCCCGGTGCGGGCTCGACGACACCTACCCGGACGGAATCCAGCTCGTCTGCCCGCACTGTGCACACGAGTGGGTGGCAGGAGAGGAAGCGGGCAGCACGTCAGGGGAGCAACCCGTCGTGCGCGACTGCAACGGCAACCCGCTGGCGCAGGGCGATAGCGTGGTGGTCATCAAGGACCTGAAGGTTCGTGGCAGTTCGATTCCGCTCAAGCAGGGCAGCCTGATCCGCAATATCCGACTGGTTCCGGACGATGCGGAACACATCGAAGGCAACTCGGACAAGATCAAGGGACTGGTGCTGAAGACCTGCTTTCTGCGCAAGGCTTGACCTGCCGATGAGGAGCTCGGGTCCGCTCTTCCCGAAGCGTTGATGCCGGGACGCGACGGTTGGCTGACAACGCTGCCTGTGCCTGCCTTCGCCTGAGCCGGATCGATCTTCGCGATGGCGCGAGCCATTGATGGGCCGAGCAACGCCTGGCATTCGAATCGCCGCACCGCGGACGCTGCCGGGCGAGCGGGGCCGGTTTCACCCGGCCCCGCCTGCCACGCGGCTATTCCACGAAGTTCGCCTTGACGTGGTAGACCCGGCCGCCCCAGCCGTCATCGGGGAAGGCGTCCGATACCTTGACGTAGACCGGCCTGGCGCTGTTGCCGGCGGCCCCGAGGTAAGGCGTCAGGTCGATGGTGCGGTCGGCCTTGTTCGAGCCGTCGGTCACCCGCTGGTCTTCCTGCAGCACCGTCGTCCACGTCTGACCGTCCGGGCTCACCTGCACCACGAACTCGGCGTCGATGGTCAGGGTGGCGTGTGCCGAGGTCGTGTCGGACGGAAACGGGAAGCGGTAGGTGAAGTGCGCGTTGCCATCGGCGAAACGGTTCTGCACGCCGTTGCTCTGCGAGTGGTCGGCATTCCACAGCCACGGGTTCTCGTCGGTGGTGCCGGTGTCGAAGTCGATCGCATGCGCGACCAGCACGTCGGCCTGGGTCGTGAAGTGCAATCCGGCAGCCGTGACGTCGGCGATGATGCGATGGTGGCCATCGGTGGCCATGCTCGGCACGGTCACCTGCAGCGGTAGCGTGCCGCTGACCGGGCTGGCGATGCCGTGCGGGTAGAGCCAGAGATCGCCCACCGCGGGGGTCACGCTCCACCCCGCCGGTGCCTGGGCGGATGCGAGGGTGTGCAGCGGAAGCCAGCCGGTGGCGGACAGGCCCAGGTCGATGCCGATGGTGGTGGCGCCGCTTGCAGCCGGCATGATGACCGGTTGTGCCGGGGACATCGTGGCGGCGAGCGATTCGCGCGGCATCGGGGTGGGCACCGCGCCGATCAGCGCGCTGAGGGCGCTGGCCTGGGTGCGCCAGTCGAAGACGTTGGGATGCCCGTCGCTGGTGGCGCCGGACCAGCGTGTGCCGAGCCGGCCCGCTGCGTCGCGATCGTCGTTCCAGACGGCCTGGGCCTGCGCATCGAGGAACGCTGCGTAGCGACGGTCATGCGTGGTGTCGACCAGGTCGGTCCAGTAGCGCATGAAGATGCCCTTGAACTGCTTGGCGTTGTCGTCGCAGGTCTGGTCGAGTGCATCGCAGCGCTCGGTCAGCACGCCGTGGGTCGCCAGCCCGCCCGGGGCGATCGCGGCATCGGCCAGGCGGCGCACGGTGGCGAGGATGGACGGGTCGCGCGTGGCGCGCCACAGCTCCAGGCCGGCGCCGATCGCCAGGCCCTGGTTGTAGCTCCACACGGTCTGGCCGTTGTTGGCGCAGGCGTCGGTGAGGCCGTCGTTGACCAGCCCGTTGTCGTTGATCATGCCGCTGCCGGTGAACCAGGCCCAGGCGGTGCGCGATCGCGCGAGCCACATCCGGTCGCCGCCGATCCGGTTGTGCAGTTCGGCGGTGAGCCGGATCCACAGGCCGTTGGTGACGGCGTTCTTGTAGGTGCGCTCGGCATTCCACCAGACGCCGCCGCCGCAGGTGCTGGTGTCCCAGTAGCCGTGCACGTAGTCGGCGATGGTGACCGCCATGTCCAGGTACTTCGGATTGCGGGTCAGGTCGTAGGCCTGGATCCAGGTCAGCGCCCACCATTCGGAATCGTCGATGGCGCGGCTGGTGAAGTTGCCCAGCAGCGGATCGCCCGACAGCACGCCTGCCGGGAACGCGCCCTTGTCCTTCTCGAACGTATTGTCGAGCTGGCCGAGGTAGCGGCGGTCGCCGGTGCGTTGCATGTAGTCGCCGACGGTCTGCAGGGTCACCGCGGAATTCCACCAGCTGGACGGGAACCAGGCCTTGTCCGGGTCGTACGAGCCCATCAACACTTCGGCCGCCACGCGGGCGCGCGCGACGGTCGTCGGCCCGTCGACTGCGTGCGTGGTGGAGGCCATGGCCGAGCTGGCGCCGCCAGCCACCGTCATCACTGCGGCCGCGATGAGCGCGAACCAGGAACCTGCCCGACGCACGCCGGGATGGTTCCCGGACCGCCGTCGATTGGATCGATCTAAATTTCGCTTGCACGAGAACATCGCAATCATGATCAGGAGCTCTCCTCGTTGGGATGCCCAGGAAACGGGTAGACCTTGCGTCTTCCCCCCCCATGGCCGGAGCGTGGGCGGTCCGCCGGCGTGAAAAAAAATGCGCGCACGACCGTTTCCTTGAGGTGAGGAATCAAGGGGACGGTGGATCAACCCTCGTCCCATTCGCGCGTCTGGCCATGCGGGCGTCAGCCGATGACCGACAACGCTGCCGATCGATCGCCACGGTGCCGGACGCCCGTGCGCGGTTCGCCCGGGGCGGCGCACGGGCGCCGGAAGCTCGTGCCACGCCGGTCGCACCCGCATCCCGCGACGTGAACCGGACCGGCCGGGTTTGACGTCCGCCCCCGCCCTACGCCACTTTCCGCAACTGCGAAAAATTCAACGGCCGGCACCATGCGACGCGAAATCGCCATCGTCGTTTTTCCTGGATTCCAATTGCTGGATGCCGCTGGCCCGATCGCGGTGTTCGAGATGGCGGAGCGCTTCAGGCCGGACAGCTACGCGATCAACGTGCTGGCGCTCGGCGGCGGTGCGGTGCGCAGCTCCTCGGGTGTGTGCCTGACGGCCGCTCCGCTGGAGCAGGGCCATTTCGATACGGTGATAGTCTGCGGCGGAACCCTGTCGCAGGTCGAGAACCAGCGCGGCATCAAGGCCTGGCTTGGCCTCGATGCGTGGCGTCGGACGGCGGGCGTCTGCTCCGGTGCGTTCCTGCTTGCCGAGGCGGGGCTGCTCGACGGTCGGCGTGCCACGACGCACTGGGGTGCCGCCGAACGATTCCGGCAGCTTTACCCGAAGGTGCGGCTGGATGCCGACCGCATGTTCGTCAGGGATGGCGAGGTGTGGACGTCGGCGGGTATCTCCGCCGGCATCGACCTGGCGCTGGCGCTGGTCGAGGACGATCTCGGCCCGGGCATCGCGCGGCGCACGGCCCAGCAACTCGTGGTGCACCAGCGCAGGCACGCCGGGCAGTCGCAGTATTCGGCCCTGGTGGAACGGGGCGGTCGGACCGGCCGCTTCAGCGAGCTGATCGGCTGGATGCGCGAGCGCATCGCCGAACCGATGACCGTCGAGCGACTCGCCGAGCGTGCCGCGATGAGTCCGCGGAACTTCGCCCGCGCTTTCGTGCTGGAGATCGGCGCGACGCCCGCGAAGGTGGTGGAAGGCCTGCGACTGGAGGCTGCCCGCATCGCCGTGGAGACGAGCCACGTGGGCCTGGACCATATCGCCGCGTCGACCGGATTCGGCGATGCCAGCCGCATGCGCCGCGCCTTCGTCCGCGCCTTTGGCATGTCGCCGCAGTCGCTTCGTCGAAGTGCGGGTGCCTGATCGCGCGATGCGGCTGCGGCAGGCGGCGCGGCGTGATGCGGGTGCGCCGGGATGCTCGCGTGCTGGCAGTTTTCGTCCGGAAGTTGTCCTTGCGGAGCGAGGGGCGTACCGCCCATAAAAGGGCGCCCTGAACACGCCGGCCGACCCAGCCGTCGCGAGGAGGCATGCCTGCCGGTAACGGAGCGGCCGCTCCGCCCACCAGCCCGTCCTCCTTGCGGCATCGACTGGCCCTGCCCGTGCCAGGTCAACCCATTTCGACCCGGGAGTTCTCCATGGATCGCCGCAACTTCCTCCTGACTGCAGGAACGCTCGCCGCCGCCATCGTGGCCCGCGGCGCGACGGCCGCCCGGTTCGCCGCGGATCATGCCGACGGCGCGGGCGGGCCACCGCCAGCGGGCGAAACCGGCGTCGCGGCCTTTGCCGCCGAACGCCGATTCGCCCACCTTCCGCAGGGCCGTATCGCCTACGTCGATCGCGGCAGGGGAGCGGCCGCGCTGTTCCTGCACGGCTTCCCGCTCAACGGCTACCAGTGGCGCGGCGCGCTGGACCGCTTGTCGATGCATCGCCGCTGCATCGTTCCGGATGTCATGGGGCTGGGCTACAGCGAGCCGGGGCCCGGGCAGGACCTGCGCGCGCCGGCACAGGCGCGGATGATCGTCTCGTTGCTGGACCGGCTCGACATCGGCAGCGTGGACCTGGTGGCCAACGACAGCGGTTGCGCCATCGCCCAGTTGCTCCTCGCGCGTCACGGGCAGCGCGTACGCAGCGCACTGCTCACCAACGGCGATACCGAGCCCGATTGCCCGCCGCAGGCCGTGCTCGGCGTCATCGAGGCGGCCAAGGCCGGCACGTTCGCCGATTCGTTCAAGCCCTGCCTCGACGACAAGGACCTGTGTCGCCGTCCCGGCCAGTTGGGTGGCGACACGTTCACCTTTCCTGGGCGGCTGCGCGACGACACGATCGACATGTATCTCGCTCCGCTGGCGGCCCATCCCGCCCGCTCCAACGCGTACGGGCGGGCGGCCGAAGGCAATCCCCTTGCCGGCATCTCGACGGCGTTGCGCCGGGTGAAGGCGCCCGTACGCATCGTCTGGGGCACCGGCGACACGATCTTCAAGCCGGACATGCCGGACTACCTGGACAGGCTGTTCCCGAATTCCCGGGGTGTGCTGCGCGTGCCCGGCGCCAAGCTGTTCTTTCCGGAGGAATTCCCCGACCTGATCGCCGGCGAACTGCGCACGCTCTGGGGTGTGGACGGCTGAGCAAAGGGTTGCGACCCGGTCGCCCGCGTCCACCGGAGTTTTCTCGCGCAAACCGGCATCGCGGATTCCGACGGTGCCATCGCTCCCATCGCCGTATCTCTGCACTTTCCAACCGAGGATTGAAATGCGCCTGATCTCGATCGTCCCGGCCATGCTCTTGTGCGTGGCTGCCGCGCAAGCCGCCACGCCGCGACCGGCTCCCGCGGCATCCCGCGCCCGGCTCGACCACATTCTTCTCTGGGGCCACGGCATCGACCAGGTGACGGCGGTCATGGCGGTCAAGCTCGGTTTCCAGGTGCGGCCCGGACACGACCCGGGCGGCGTCGCCAACCGATACGTCCGGCTGGCCGACAGCAGTTTCATCGAGCTGCTGGGCATCACCCGGCCGGATCCCGCGTTCGACCCGGGCATGAAGGAGGACCAGCAGGCTCTCAAGGGAGGACCGGGATCGCGCAGCTTCGGTTTCCGCTCTGACGGGCTCGATGCGATCCATCGCCGGCTCGAGGGTCTGCACTACGCGGTCACGCCTTTCTTCACCGGGCCCGACAGCGCGCGGCCGGGCTGGCGATTGTTCGCGTTCGACCGTGCGCCGCTGTCGAGCAATACCTTCTTCATCGACTATGCGGCGGACTACGCGCCCGACCAGTTCGATCCGGCCAATGCCGACGACTACCGGGTGACGCGCGAGCATCCCAACGGCGCGCGTGAGCTCTCCGCGATATGGCTGGTATCGGGCAACGCGGAAGCCGACCGCAGGGAGCTGGAAAAGATGGGCTTTGGCCATGCGGTGCCGGTCGAGTTGCCCGAGGTCGGCGCCGCCGGCTTCTGCGTACCGGTCGGGCCGACGGCGCTGCTGGCGCTACAGCCCAAGGGCAAGGGCATCGCCGCCCGCACCATGGCAAGCGGTGGCCCGCGCGTGCTGGGCGTGAGCTTCGGCGTGGTCGACCTGGGGCGTGCGCAACGCTGGGCCGAGCGCGGTTACGAGCGCAGGCTGCCGACCTATCGCGGCTTGTCCGGCGAATCCTTCCTCGCTCCGACGCAGGAGGATCTCGGGCTGTCGGTCGAATTCCACGCGATATCGCCAGGGCGGGCGCCTTGTGCCGGCGCGACGGGGGAGAGCGCGGCGGCCGGGTCCACGACCACACCCTGACCGGCTTTGTGTGGTGCTGGCGTCGGTGGCGGCAGGACTTGCGGGCGGCCTGTGACGCTTCGCGTCAACCCTTTGCCCTGCCGGTGACCAGCTGCAGGAACGCCTCGTGCTGGTAGCGGCTCATGCGCAGTTTCTGCCCGGTGTCCATGGTGACCACGTGGTGGCCGTTGAACCAGGGATGGATCGTCTGCACCCGTCGTACATTGATGATCGCCGAGCGATGCACGCGGACGAAGCGTCGCGGGTCCAGCCGCTCTCCCAGGCCAGCCATCGTTTCGCGCAGTTCGTGGACGCGATCGGCGAGGTGGATCAGCACGGTGTTGCGGCTGGCCTTGATCCACACGATGTCGTTCACGTCGACGAATACCACCTGCTCGCCCACGCGCACCGGGAGGCGTTCGAGGTAGTCGTCGCGCCGGCGCAGCGACTCCAGCGCCTGCATGATGCGCGCGGACACGACGTTGCCCGCGCCGCCGTTGGCCAGCCGCATCTTCGCCCTGGCCAGCGCATCCGCGAATCGCTCGCGCCCGAACGGCTTGACCAGGTAATCCACCGCATGCGTCTCGAAGGCGCGCACCGCGTATTGCTCGAACGCCGTGACGAAGACGGTCGCCGGCATGCGCTCGACGCCGATCGCCGCGACCACGTCCAGCCCGCTCATCGCCGGCATCTGGATATCGAGGAACACCAGGTCGGGCGAGCGGCTGCGCACGGTCTGCACTGCCGTCGCCCCGTCGCCGCACTCGCCCAGTTCCCGCACGTCCGGATCGTCGCGCAGCAGCCGCACGATCGCCTGCCGCGCGATCGGCTCGTCGTCCACCACCAGTACGGAGAGTTTCATGACGAGGCGACCTCCGGCGCGTCATCCGACGCCTCCATCTCGCGGAACGGCAGGCGCAGCCGGCACGCCACGCCCTGCGGCCACAGCATGTCCAGCCGGACGTCGGCATCGCCGCCATAGAGCTCGTGCAGGCGCAAGGCCGTGTTCGACAGGCCGATACCGTGCCCGGGGCTGGAGGTCGCGGCGGCGCTCAGTGTGCTGTTGCGGTTGCGCACTTCGATGCAGAGCGTATCGCCCTCGCGCCGGCTTTCGATCTCGATGCAGTCCGGGCCGACGCGCTTGCCGATCCCATGCTGGATCGCGTTCTCCA
This sequence comes from Frateuria sp. YIM B11624, assembly GCF_049727805.1. NCBI lineage: Bacteria > Pseudomonadati > Pseudomonadota > Gammaproteobacteria > Lysobacterales > Rhodanobacteraceae > Frateuria > Frateuria sp. YIM B11624. The sequence continues at coordinate 148,998 of NZ_JBCNYA010000003.1, read as the reverse complement.
CGATCGGTTGCAGGATCAGGCTCGGCACGGCGCAATCGGGCGTATCGGGCGCGACGTAGATGCGGGTGTCGAGGCGGTCCTTGAAGCGCGTGCGCTGGATGCCGAGGTAGAGATCCAGCAGCACCAGTTCCTGCCGCAGGCTGATCTCCTGCCCCTGGCATTCCTCCAGGAACGCGCGCAGCAGGTCGCTCAGGCGCAGCAGCATCGCCTCCGCCGACGGCGTGTCCTCGTGCAGCAGCGTCGCGATCGCGTGCATGGTGTTGAACAGGAAATGCGGCTGCAACTGCGTGCGCAGCACCTGCAGCCGCGATTGCGCCAGCTCCGAGGCGAGCCGGCCCGCTTCCAGTTCGCGTCGGCTCTTTTCCTGCTGGAACTGCATCGCCTGCTGGATCGCGAACAGCGCCCAGCAGGTCAGCATGCCGGTGGCGCCGTGCTGGCCGAGGAACTGCCGCCATTGTTCCGCGAGGCCGCTGGGCTCGAACAGGGTGGACACCACGGCGCCGATCAACAGCGCCAGGAAGGTGAAGCCCACGCTGGCGAGCAGCAGCCAGCCGATCGACTGCCGGCGCAGGGGAAGACGCAACGGATAGTGCAGCCCGAGCCGGAACACCTGCGGCGCCAGCAAGGCCCACGTGTACCACTGGATCGCCGCCCAGCGCAGGTAGTCGAACATCGACCAGGTGTGTCCACCCAGGTCGTCGCGCATGTAGCCCTGGACCGCGAACACCACCGCCACCACGCCCCACAAACCCAGGTAGCGCGCCAGGCCGATTTCCGTGGTGCCAAGGCGGACTTTCATGCCGTGTGTCCAGGCGGGTGACGATAGCATCCTAGGCACACTCCGCGTCGGCGGAAAAGGGAAGGACGGCATGGCTGCGATTCGTCCCGTCGCCATGACGATTCGTCCCGACGCCGTTTCATCGCAGGGCTTTCCTGCGGCCAGATCGCGGTGCCGGACCGCCTCGCGCGCGGCCGCGGCATCCGTCATCCAAGCCGGAGCGCCCTCATGACCTTGCACCGCTACATCCTCGCCGTCGCCGTCATGGCCGCGACCAACGCCTGCGCCGCCAACGCCACCCGCCGCGATCCCGTCCGCCAGGTCGCCCCGACCTTCCATCTGGTCAACGCCGCTTTCGACAGCATCACGTCGCTCGCGATCGCCCCCGCCGGCAGCAACGCCTTCACCAACGTCGACCTTGGCCGTCCACTGCAGGGTGGGTTCTCCGAAGCCACGTTCGAAGTGCCGGCCGGCGGGTGCCGGCGCGACCTGCGCATCACCTTCCGCAATGGGCGGACGACCCGGCTCGGTCCGATCGACATGTGCCGCACGCATGGGCTGCGCCTGGGTGCACACCGGTAGCGCCTAACGGACGCGGCCAGGCAGGTAGGCTAGGGACGCAGGTGACCGGATGCGGGATTTTTTGCTCGGAAGAACACCGGCGGCGGCACCACCCTGCATGATGCGCCGGGCCGGTTCGGGTACAGCCAATGTCGCTGCTTCTCCGTGCCGGGGGAAGCGGCATGAGCGGCGACTGGCCGTGTCACGAGGAGAGAATGTCCACATGCCAGAAATAAGCGCACGATCCCTGGTCTTGATCATCCAGGCGGTGGACCGGGAGATCAATCGCCTGACCAGCCTGCCGGATGACGCCATTACGCCAGCCGAGGAACTCCGGTTGGTCGATTACGAGTCTCTCGCCGACGAGCTGGAAGAGGCTTATACGAACGCGACGAAAGGCCAGACGAATCTTCCCGCCTATAAGCTTCTGGTGACTGGCCGGAGCGCCCCGGACGACGATTGACGGAAAGAGGAGGCTGACGAGCAGCCTTGGAGGCTATCCTGCGGCTGCCCGCAATAAGCCGTTGGCGCGATGGACGGCCGCCCGCGCTGGCTACCTGGATCAGGCGTTGTACAAGATGGTTGAACTTCTTCGGGGCAGAGTGCAGGCCGGCAAGGGAGATGCCTCCCATTGGCTGCATCTCTTCAATGCCGCATACAGCCGGAAGCTTCGGATGCCCGTCTATCCGGGCTCGCTCAACCTTGCGCTCGACCATGCCTTCGATTGGTTTGCCACGCGCCACGCAGGTAACGTGATCTGGTTTGGCCGGGAGGAATATGGCGGTGAGCGCGACATCCTGATGCTCCCCTGCGAACTCGTGGATTTTGATCGCCGCAGGGCATTCCTGTGGACGCCCACCACGGCTGCGCGCAACCGGTCCGATCCGTGGGTCGTCGAGCTCATTTGCGAGGTCAAGCTTCGCGAAACCTGCGGGCTCGAGGATGGGGATATCGTGGCGCTTGCGTTGTCCGTGGATGCAGTCGACTAGAGAAAATCCGGATCGGCGCCAGCCTCCATCCGGATGATCACGAGCCCTTTCGCCCAACCCACACGCCCCGCGGCGTATGAGACGATGATTCTCCGCCTCCATCCGGTTTGCCGATGACCAGCAAAGTTCTGCAGATCGACCTGCACGATGCCGGACGCGATGGCATCTACCGCGTCGTGCCGGATGACCCGACCACGCTGGCGGATGACGCCGCCCGCGCCGGGCTTCGCTTGAGCCGCATCGACCTGCGCGACTGCGCGAGCCAGCAGCTCGCGGTGCAACGCCTGGCGCAGGCGTTCGAATTCATCGTGTCGGACGCCGACTGGCCCGCAGTCACGGCGAAGCTGCGCGACCTGGGCTGGCTTTCCGCGCCCGGCTACGTGCTGGTGCTCGACCACGCCGACGTGCTGCGCGCCCAGGCGCCCGAGGTTTACGCCGCACTTCGCGATCACCTGGCCAGCGTGGCCCGCGACTGGCACGCGCGGGGCGTGCCGTTCTTCGTCTTCATGGTGTTCCCGGACACCGAGACGCTCGACGCTGCGATCGACGCCTGATCGAAGACGCGGGTCACCGCGTCAGGGCTGAAGCGTCGCCACCCGCGACAGCTTCGACACCCCGTGCTCGTCGAACGCCTCCACCGCCACCACGTAGCGCACGCCCTTGTTGAGCGAGCGAAGCTGCAGGTGCGTGGGCTGGTCGGCGAAGCGCTGGTAGGTCTCGTGCAGGCGGTCGGCGGCGAGCCCCCAGCGCACGTTGTAGCCCACGGCGCCGGGCACCGGCTTCCAGGCGATCTCGGCGTTGCGTGCGTCCGCATCGCGGGTGGCGGAGACCAGTTCCGGTGCCGGCGGCGGTGCGCCGTCCGCATTGCCGAACACGCGCAGGTCGGAGATCGCCAGGTACTTCGCGCCGACGTGTCCGTGCACGTAGCGCACGTAGCGAACATGCGCGGGCTGGTCGAGCTCCAGGTAGGCGTTGGGACGGTCACGTTGCTCGTGGGAGAGGTCGGCCAGCGTGGTCCAGTGCGTGCCGTCGGTGGAGCCTTCAAGCTTGAACTGCGTGACGATGTCCGGCGCGTCGCCGTAGCGGCCGGCCTTGTAGTCGGTGAAGTTGACCTGCACCGCGCACACGGTGCGCATTCCGCCGAGATCGACGGTCAACGTCTGCCCCGGTGTGTTCTGCGCGGCGACCCAGTAGGTGCGCGGGTTTTCGTCGGTGACCTCGGCCGGCCCGTGGTCGGGCAGCTGCGATGAGGCGGTGGCGTGCTTGTGCCAGGACAGCAGCATCCAGCCAGTGAAGGTGCTCTCGCCGGGCTTGAGCTTGTGATCGGGCATGCGCTGCGGGAAATCGCCGAAGCGGGTGTCGACCCACATCTGCCCGTCGTCGTGGTAGCCGGCCGGGAACAGGTCGACGCGCCGTTCGAAGTTCCAGTTCACCGCCACCCACATGGTGCCGGTGTTCCAGCTGTTGCCGTAGGCGTCATCGAAGGTGGAACCGTGGCCGGCGCCGACCACGAAGCCGCCGGGCTTGTAGCCGACCGGGTTGTAGGGCGCGTAGTGGAAGGGCCCGAGCGGCTTGTCGCTGGTGTAGACGCCGGTGGCATAGACGTTGAATTCGGTGCCCGGCGCGCCGTATTGCAGGTAGTAGGTGTCGCCGTGGCGGTTCATCCAGGCGCCCTCGACGAACGGCTTGGTGCTCTCGTCGGTGTGGTCCTGGCCGAAGCGCTCCCAGCCGTGCTGGTCCGGGTGCAGGCGCAGCAGGGCCTCAGGTCTGCTGGCGAAGGTGACGCGCTTGCCTTCGCCTTCGTCTGCATGGTCCAGCGCCAGGTCGATCTGCGCGCCATAGATCGGGAAGACGTTCGACGAATCCCAGTACAGGTAGGTCTTGCCGTCCTCGTCGCGGAACAGGCCCGGATCCCACGGGCCGGGCGGCTGGTCGCCCGGCTTCATTTCGCTCTCGTGGCCGGCCCAGACGGCGCCGGGAATCGGCGGCAGCAGGCGGGTCCAGAAGTTCCAGCGGCCGTGCGCGGGGTCGGTGGAGTAGAGCAGCGGCACCGGCTCCATCGCCGACTGCATCAGGAACAGCTTGCCGTCGGCGACCAGCGTGGCTGGCGCGACCGGGCCGTTGAACGGCCAGCGGTCCGGCTTGACGAAGTCCCAATGCACAAGGTCGGTGGAGCGCCAGTAGCCGTCGGCCAGGGTCAGGAACAGGTAGTAGGCGTCGCCGTAGCGCACCACCGCCGGATCGGCGCCGGTGCGGTAGGAGATGCCCTGGTTCATCTGCTCGTAGTTGTAGCGGTAGTCCACGTCGACCGGGTTGGCCCAGGTGCGCGCATGCGGGTTCACCGCGGCGCCGGCCGCGGGGGCAACGAGGCCGCCGGCGACCAGCAGGGCGAGGGCGAGACGAGAACGGACAGGGCGGGCGTGTGGCATGGCATGCGGCCTCGGCTGGACGGGAAATTCACCGGTGAGTCGGAATCTTTGCTTTTCTACCCCGGTCGTGTAAACGTTTTCATGCCCTCCGGCGCTGCGCTGCCGCCCGCATTCGAGTCCTCCCCCATGAAACGATCGCCCCTTTGCTCCCTGCGTCCTGCCACCCTGCTGCTGGCGGGCACGTTTGCCTGCGCAGGCGTCCATGCCCAGGCGAGCGGGGCCGGGGCGAGCGGGCAGGCGCCCGGCAGGATGCCGAACGCCGTGGCGCCACCCAACGCGCAACTGGCTTCGCCGGAGATCGAGCGGCGCGTCGATGCCCTGCTCCAGCAGATGACCCTGGACGAGAAGATCGGCCAGCTCGTGCAGTACAACGACCAGGGCTTCAGCGCGCCGACCACCGCCAACGGCGACAAGGCGCTGGCCGCCAACCCCGAGACCAAGACCCAGGTCGACGCCATGGCGCTGGCGAAGCAGGGCCGGCTCGGCTCGATGCTCAACGTGATCGGCGCGCAGAAGACGCGCGCCTTCCAGGAGGCGGCGATGCACAGCCGCCTGCACATCCCGATCCTGTTCGGCGCGGACGTGATCCACGGTTACCGCACCATCTATCCGGTGCCGCTGGGCCTGGCCGCGTCATGGGATACCGCACTGGTCCATGACCTCTCCCACATGGCCGCGACCGAAGCCACCACCGCCGGCGTGAAGTGGTTCTACTCGCCGATGGTCGACATCTCGCGCGACGCGCGCTGGGGTCGCTCCACCGAGGGCGCGGGCGAAGACCCGTACCTCGGCGCGGCGATGGCGCGTGCCTACGTGCGCGGCTATCAGGGCACCGACCTGTCGAGGCCGGACAGCGTCGCCGCCTCGGTCAAGCACTTCGCCGCCTACGGCGCGGCCGAGGCCGGGCGCGAATACAACACCACCGACATGTCCGACATCCGCCTGCGCCAGGTCTACCTGCCGCCGTACAAGGCCGCGGTCGAGGCGGGCGCTGCGACGATGATGAGCTCGTTCAACGCGCTCAACGGCGTGCCCGCCACGGCCGATCCGTACCTCATGGACGAGATCCTGCGCAAGGAATGGGGCTTCGACGGCTTCGTGGTCAGCGACTACACGGCGGTGATGGAGCTGACCCACCACGGCATCGCGCTGGACGCCGCCACGGCGACGAAGAAGGCGCTGGAGGCGGGCGTGGAAGTGGACATGATGTCCCACTTCTACGACACGCAGATCCCGAAGTTGCTGGAGGAACACAAACTGTCGATGGCCACGGTGGACGAGGCCGTGCGCCGCGTGCTGCGGGTCAAGTTCGCGCTGGGATTGTTCGAGCATCCCTACGCGCACGGCACCGAGGTGACGCACGCGGTGCCCGCGCATCGCCCGCTGGTACGCCGTGCGGCCGAGGAATCGTTCGTGCTGCTGCGCAACGCGCCGGTCGGGGGCAAGGCGGTGCTGCCGCTGGGCAGCGGGGTGAAGTCGATCGCGCTCATCGGCCCGCTGGCCGATGCCGCCAACGAGATGCAGGGCGCATGGGGCGGCGGCAACCAGGCGCCCGACGTGGTGACGCTGCGCCAGGCACTGGAACGTCGCATGCAGCAGCGCGGCGGCCACGTGTCGTTCGCGCACGGCACCGACATCCTGGGCGATTCGTCCGCCGGTTTCGACGCTGCCGTGCAGGCGGCGCGCCAGGCCGACGTGGTGGTCATGGCGCTGGGCGAGTCCTCGGAGATGAGCGGTGAAGCCGGCTCGCGCGCCCACCTCGACCTGCCGGGCAACCAGCAGAAGCTGCTGGAGGCAGTGGCGGCAACCGGCAAGCCGGTGGTGCTGCTGGTGTTCTCCGGCCGGCCGCTGGTGCTGGACTGGGCCGCCCGCCACGTGCCGGCGATCATGGCAGTGTGGTTCCCGGGCACCGAGGCGGGCAACGCGCTGGCCAACGTGCTGTTCGGCGACGTGTCGCCCAGCGGCAAGCTGCCGATGAGCTTCCCGCGCGCGGTCGGGCAGGAGCCGCTGTACTACGCGCAGTTCCCGACCGGCCGCCCGGCCGGCGACGCCGATCTGTCCAGGCCGCCCAACGACGGTGAAACGCGCTTCGTCTCGCGCTACATCGACGTGCCGAACGATGCACTGTTCCCGTTCGGGTATGGGCTCACCTACACGAGCTTCGCCTACTCCGACGTGCGCGTTTCGCGCAGCACGCTGCCGCTCGCCGAAGCCAACCGGCCGGACGCCCGGTCGCTGGTGACGGTCACCGCCACGCTGACCAACACCGGCAAGCGCGAAGGCACGGAAGTCGCCCAGCTCTACGTGCGCAACCTGGGCGCCAGCGTCGAGCAGCCGGTGCGCAGCCTGAAGGGCTTCCAGCGTGTGACGCTCAAGCCGGGCGAGTCGCGGCAGTTGCGCTTCGAACTGGGCTTCCCGGAGCTGTCCTTCTATGACGTGCACAGCCGCCAGGTCGTGGAGCACACGCACTACACGGTGTGGGTCGGCGGCAGCTCGCAGGCGATGCAGCAGGCGGAATTCGACGTCACGCCGTGATCGCGGGTAACCGATGGTCGGATGCAGCGCTGTGACCGGCGCCTGCGCCGCTGTCGGCCTTACGCCCGCGACCGCCGCTGCGCCCGGGTCGGGTAGGCCCGTTTTCGTACCAGCTCGCACCCATTGCCCAGATCCGCGCCGTCGTAATTGACCACCGCGTTGCCGTCCTGCCATTCCGGGTGGACGAGGCGGGGCGGGTGCGGCCATGTCCGGCTGAAAAGGCTGCGTGACTCGACGTGCACCGGGAAGCCGACGCCCGCCATGTCGGCCAGCGTGGGGTGTTGTCGTAACTGTTGGTGACGTGCTGGTAGCTGGTGTCGAACCCGCCGCCATCCTGGACGGTGGCTCGAAATACCTGAAGGGGAAGGGTAACGCGCGTCGTAGTTGCCGTGGCTTCCGATCGTGTGCGGTACCACGAGAAGATCGCGGATCGGCGACCATCGAGAAATGATGCGACGGGTGTGTTTTTGCAGCCGGGCGCGGTGATCGTACGCACGCCGGTACTGACGCAGCCGATCGGCGCACCATCGAGTCTGCAAGCGCATGTTGCCAGCTGGCGTAGCGGAAAAACCTCCTTACAAGCTCGTCAATTCGAGATACACGTTGGCGCGGCGATATCGATATTTTTCAACGGCGCACTCGATGCGCGGCTTCGATATCACGAGAGGGATCGACCATGCCGGCAGATTCATTCCGTCGCCGAATCACGCAGGCCTTGCTGTTGTCGGCAGTCCTGCCTTTAGCTTTCCAGGCTCGTGCGGCGACCGTGGTGGTTTCGCGCGTGGTGCGGCCCGTCGTTGTCTCGCGTCCAGCGCCCGTCGTAGTGGTGAACCGCGTAGTGTCACCGCCTGTTCATTACGGCTGGGCCGATGTACTGCGTGTCAGTCCGGTCTATGCGACGGCGGGCGTGGAGCGGCATCATCAGGAATGCGTTGATGAGCCGGTCGTGGTGCAGGAAGGCCACCGTCCCGGCAGCGGGCTTCTCGGAGCGGTGGTCGGTGGGGTGCTGGGAAGCACGGTAGGCAAGGGCGACGGGCGCACCGCCGCCACAGTGGTCGGTGCGGTCGCCGGCGCTGCGGTCGGCAACGCTGCAGGACGCCGCAGTGCTTATGAAACGACGGCCACGAATTGTCACGACGTGGTGACGGTCGGTGAGCCGGAGATCCTGGGTTACGACGTCGAATACCGCTACCACGGCGATGTCTACGCTTCGCGTCTGAGCTACGACCCCGGCGCGCGCATGCGGGTGCGGATCGATGTTTCGCCGGAGGGTTGATGCGGTTCGGCCGACGCAGCGATGCAAATCTCGTCGTCTCCATGGTTTGAGCCCGGTGCTGATGGTTTTCGCACTCGTGGGCTGCAGCCACGCGACCAGGCCCGATCATGGAACCTTCCTGACGGATTATGCGCAGCTCAGGCAAACCAGGGATGCGCAAGGCCACGTCTACTTCGCGCATCAAATCACCGCGCAACCGGCCAACCCGCGCGCGACGTATGCGGTATCGACCGAGTACTTTCCCGCCGGTACGCACTTCAACGGGTTGAGCGCGCAAGCACAGGCAAGCCTGCTTGCCTACCTGGATCACGTCATCCGGGAACAATTGCAACAGCGCTCGATGCTGGCGAGCGACGGTGCACAAGCCGACATACGGCTGCGCGTGGCGATCACGTCGGTGGTGGCCGCGGACCCAGGCCTGAGGCCATGGGATTTCCTGCCGATCCATCTGCTCCTGGAGCCCTTGAAGGACAGCGTGTTAGGTGCACCGAAAGTGGCCTCGGCAACGCTCGAGGTACAGGCGATCGATGCGCACACCGGGACGGTATTGAACGAATCGGCGCGCAAGGACGATGGAAAAAGTATCGGACGCCAGAAGAACGGCGTGAGCGTGGTGACCTTCGGCTCACTGCACAAGGTGCTGGACCAGTGGGCGACCAGCGTGGTGTCCGAGCAGGATCCGACCCGTTCTCGCAAGAAGTAGAGAGTGGGAGAGCGTTGTTGGTGGCTGCTTGGCGTAGTCGACGAGCAGATCTTCTGCAGCGCCGGGGTTCGGTTTCAGTAACGATCAACAGGTAAAGCCATGTCCATCGGCACCAGAACAATCGCAGCCACTGCCATGGCTGCGCTCCTGATCTCATTGAGCGCTTGCGCGCAGGGCGACGGTCATTCGCAGATGGCCGGAAAAGCCAAGGACCGATTCAACACCGCCGATGTCAATCACGACGGTCTGCTCAGTCGTGACGAAGCCAGAAAAGGCATGCCTCGCCTGGCCGATCACTTCGACGAGATCGATACCGACCACGACGGTGAACTGGCCGCGGCCGAGATCGTCAGTTACATCAAACAGCGCCGTGCCTCGCGCTGACGGTTGACGACAAACAGCGCGGCCACAGCCGCGCGTGAGGAGCGCAGGCCCGACCATGAGACATTTCGGACGTTCACCTGTCTTTTTAATGATCGTGCTGCTCTGCATCCTGATCGAGTGGTTTTGGCGCGAAAGCACCGCCAAGGGTTACGACCTGCGCGGCGCCGGCGCTTCGATACTGGTCGGCATCGGCAACGCGATCAGCGGTGCGCTGGGCGCGCTGGTGTTTGGCGGTGTGTTCGCTCTCACCAGCCGCCTCGCGCCAATCCACTGGCCGATGCGCGACTGGCGCGTGTGGCTGGTCGGCTTTGTCGCGGTGGAATTCGTCTACTACGTCCACCACCGCGCCAGCCACCACGTGCGCTGGATGTGGGCCACGCACGCGGTGCATCACACGCCGGAGCAGATGACCTTTCTTTCGGCGCTGCGACTGGGCTGGACCAACGTGCTGTCGCTGGGCTGGCTGCTCTATTTGCCGCTGATCCTGGCGGGACTCCCTCCGTTCATGGTGATAGCGCTGCTGGCCTTCGATCTGCACTTCCAGTTCTTCCTGCACACCGAAGCGGTGGGCCGGCTTGGCCCGCTGGAATGGGTGTTCAACACGCCGGCGCATCATCGCGTGCACCACGGTTCCAACGCCGCGTACCTGGATTGCAATTTCGGTGGCGTGCTTATCGTGTTCGACCGGCTTTTCGGCACGCTGCGCACCGAGCAACCCCATGAGCCGCTGCGCTACGGTCTGGCGCATCCGCTGGGCACGCTGCATCCTCTAAAGCTGGTGTTCGGCGAATGGCATCGGTTGCTGAAGGATCTTCGCGCGGCACCCAGTTGGAGCAAGGCGATCCGCATTGCCGTCGGCAGACCATGACGCACGGCGGGCAGATCGAAGCTGTCGTTGTTCCATCGCTTTTCGCCCGGGATACTGAATGCCGCGCCACCCTGTAGGGTACGCAAGCGGGCCGTCCGCCATACCAGCACCATCCGACGCGGGGCGCCACGCTCCTTTCATTCCGGGCCAGGGCCGGCCTGCCGATCCGGCAAGCGAAACAGAGGAGATCCCAGGTTCTGGATGTGCTTTCCTTGTCGTCGCTCACCCCTCGTTTCACCCACCCCCGGTAAGTTGTGTGCGTTGAAGCGGCGCACGATCCACATCGTTGCAAAGCGCGTGTACCCGGCCGATTGCCAGGTTTCCGCGCGGATGGCTCTTGCGTGCGTACCGCAGCGAAAACAAGGAACGCCGCAGGGAGGGTGCCGACGGTCCAGACACACTTGGCCTCATCCATCCGTTCCGTTTTATCGATTTGTCCGGACGGAGTTGTCACGCACGCAATGAACGGCATGTTCGATTCGCTCAGGAGCTACAACTACCGTCTGTGGGCCGCCGGTGCGCTGGTGTCCAACGTGGGCACCTGGATGCAGCGCATCGGGCAGGACTGGCTGGTGCTTACCGTGCTTACCCGGCACAACGCCACGGCGGTGGGTACGGTGATGGCGCTGCAGTTCGGGCCGCCGCTGCTGCTGTTGCCGCTCTCAGGCCTGGCTGCCGATCGTCTCGATCGGCGCAAGTTGCTGCTGTGGACCCAGGGCGCCGCCGGCGTGCTGGCGTTGGGGCTTGGCCTGCTCACGATCTTCGGCGTGGTGCAGCTGTGGCAGGTGTACGGCTTTGCTTTGCTGCTGGGCTGCGTCACCGCGTTCGACGCGCCCGCCCGCCAGGCATTCGTATCGGATCTGGTCATCGACGACGTCCTCGCCAATGCCGTGGCGCTCAACTCGGCATCGTTCAACGCGGCGCGGATGTTGGGTCCTGCGGTGGCGGGCGCCTTGATCGCGGCGGTGGGCGAGGGTTGGTTATTCCTCATCAACGCCGGTTCCTACGGCGCCGTGCTGGTGTCGCTCTGGTTCCTTCGCCTGCACGAGCTGCATACCGAAGCGCGGCCCGAACGTACGCACGGAAGCCTGTCGGCGGGGTTTCGCTACGTGGGGCAGCGGCCCGACCTGATCGCCGTGCTGGTGATGCTTTTCCTGCTGGGAACCTTCGGCTTCAACTTCGCCATCTTCATCTCGACCATGTCGGTGACCGTGTTTCATGGCAACGCCAGCCAGTACGGCCTGCTGACCTCCGCGATGGCCGCAGGCACCATGTGCGGCGCCCTGTTTTCGGCGCGTCGCCCGTTCCCGGGCATGGTCTTGATGGCCGTGGCCGCGGCGGCGTTCGGCGTCTCCGTGGCGGTCGCCGCGGTGATGCCCGGCCCGTATCTTTTCGCCGCGGTGTTGTTCGTCGTCGGCTTGGCAGCGCTCACCTTCATGACCGCCAGCAATTCCATGATGCAGCTCACCACCGAACGCGCCATGCGCGGTCGCGTGCTGGCGCTGCGTATCGCCGTGGTCATGGGCGGCACGCCGATCGGCGCGCCATTTGTCGGTTGGGTCGTCGACCATTACGGCGCGCGCTGGGCGCTGGGCGTCGGCGCGCTGGCAGGCCTGGCGGCAACCGCGGTGGCGGTCGACTATCTGGTAAGGCATCGCCAACTGCGGCTGCGCGCGGGTGCCGGGCGCTGGCGGCTCGTCATCCAGCCCGCGCCGCAGGACATCACGGCCGCCCGCGCGGCGGCCGGGGAACGCGTGACCTGAACTGGGCTTGGCCTACCAGCTGAAATCGGCGACTACCGGGAAATGATCCGACGGGTAGACCTTGCCCTCGTGCGTGGTGATCGTGCGCACGTCGTCGGCTGTCACGCCGCGATAGAGGATCCAGTCGATGCGCTTGTCCGCATGGCCTGTGAAGTTGTGGAAGGTGCCCTCCGGGCCTTCGTGCCGAGGCGCCGACGTGCGCGCATCGTGCAGGACTTCGGTCAGCGACGCATGCGTCTTGCTGTCCGGCGTGGTGTTGAAGTCGCCGGTGAGGATGAACGGCAACGTCGTGGGCAGCCGGGCCAGGCGCTGCCGGATCTTCGCGGCGCACCACTCGCGGGTCGCTTCGGCCGCCTTGCCGTCCTTGTAGGGAAAGTGCGTGTCGTAGTAGTAGAACTGCTTGCCGCTGCGGCGGTCCTGGAACTTCGCCCAGGTGACCATGCGCGGCATCAACAGGCCGGGGCCTATGCTTCCCGGCTTGTCCGGCGTATCGGAGAACCAGAAGTTGCCGGACTCGAGCACCTCCAGCCGCGTCTTGTCGTAGAAGACGCCCATGTGCTCGTTGCCGTTCTCGTTGATCTCGTTGCCGTTGCGGCCCATGCCGAACCAGGTGTAGCCAGGCAGGTGCTGCTGCAGGAAATCGGCCTGTGGCGAGAGCAGTTCCTGCGTGCCCAGGATGTCGGGATGTTCCTGCCTGATGACGCGGACCATCAGGTCACGGCGCTTGGGCCAGGCGTTGATGCCATCGTCCGCTTCGCCGTAGCGCACGTTGAAGCTCATGACACGAAGGTCGTGCGTGCCAGGTAGAGGAGCGGCGCTGGCGATGGTGGAGGCAATTGCGAGTCCGGAAATCAGGAAGACGCGTGGCAGTAGGCGCATGGAGCAACTCCCGTGGGGCATCAGGTGACATGGCATCGGAGGCAGTACACACCGAACGGCACAGGTTCACTTACCACTAGTTCACGTGGTGCGAAACCCGTGGGGTCGGATCGCGCTCGGCCGGTTGCGTCCTGTCCCGTCTCTGGATTCCCGCAGGCGGCCGCGTGGTCCTGCCGGGTTGATGGCCCGCCGGGCCCGGGCGCATGCTCGGCAAGGCTGACTGAAGGAGCAGGCTCATGTCTGGTGCAGGCTTTCGGCTTCGCCACGTGGTCGCGTTGGCGTGCCTGATGGTTGGAATGGGGTTTGCTCCGCCGTCGCTGGCCGTCGCGCCCGCTAAGGACGACTCCATCAAGGCATGGTCGGTGATCCTCGATCCGCAGCAACCGCTGGCCGCACGCCAGCAGATGCTTGCAGGGATCGAGAAGCACGCGCAGGACGCCGACCAGGGCGAGCTGTACCTGCTCGGATCGCTGTACCAGATGGGGCCGCACGCCTCCGGCGCACTGGTGGCCCAGGACCTGGACAAGGCGACGCTGTACCTGGGCAACGCGGCGCTGCGCGGCAGCCTGCTCGCGATGGCCAAGATGGCCGAGATCAAGCTGGCCACCCGCAAGTATCGCGAGGCCATGATCTGGGCGCAGGTCTTCGCCCACTACGCCATGCTGCTGCCCGACGGCGAGCGTCCGCCGGAGGGTTACACCGCCGAGCTGGTGCAGCGCATCCTCGACAAGCTGGGACGCTCGAGCATCCCGCAGGTGATGCCGGACGTCGCGAGCTTCATCGCCCAGCACGATGCGGGCATCCGCGCGGGTACCAGCAGCCACTTCGGCGGAAAGTCGCCCCGGCCCAAGCCGAAAGAGCGGTCCGTGGTCACGCCGGAAGGACGCTTCGCCGCGCAGTCGGGTTTCGCCGACTACCTGCTGGCCTTCCGGCCGGACGGTTCGCTGGCGCACGCCTGGTTGCTCGATGCGGTGCCCGATCCTGCGCTGGGAGAAACCCTGCATCACTACGTGAGCGAGATGACCCTGCCGGCGCAGCCCGCCGGCACGGAGGCGACGCTGCGTTATGCATGGCTGCCGGCGATGTTCGACGACCACCGGTATCGTATGTCGGGCGCATCGAAGCACCGGCCGTGAGCCCTGTGCGGATCGGATAAAGCGGCTGGCGGGACTCCATCCGGCGCCGGGCCGTCGTCGGCTGGCGGGCGTGGACGTCTATCGGTCGTCCATGTTCCGGCTCGCCGCTTGCTCATCCGGCGCGGGACTCAGCGCACGGACCGCCAGTTGCTGCCTGCCGCTGATGCCCGCTCGCTCGAAGATGTTGTGCAGGTGGGTCTTCACCGTGGTGGGGCTGATGCCCATGTGCCGCCCGATCTCCTTGTTGCTCAGCCCCTGCGCCACCCAGCGCACGATCTCGTGCTGGCGCTGGGTGAGCTGGTCCATGGGCGCCGAGGCCAGCAGCGGCGCGGACAGCCATTGCCTCATGCAGGCCAGGGCCTGGGTCATCAGCCCGCGCGGGATCCACGCTTCGCCCGCGTGCACGGCCTGGATCGCCTGGGCCCACAACGCGGGGTGCGCATCGCTGGGCAGGCAGCCGTGCACGCCCTGCATCACGGCCGCAAGGATTTCCGGCCGATCGAGGCTCGCGGCGTGCAGCAGTACACGCGGCGACGCCGGCCGCGTCAGCAGTTCGCCGAGCAGATGGCTGCCGGCCTGCACCCAGCGGGCATCGAGCACGAGCACGGTAGGGCGATGGCTGGCCAACAGCATCTGGAGGGCGAGGGGCGTGGCCGCCTCGCCGCGCAGCTCCAGGCCATCCACGCGCCGCACGACGGACGCCAGCAGGCGTCGGAGAACCAGGTCCGGACCGCCGAGCACGATGGGGATCATGCCGCCCTCCCGCGGTGTCTCCCACGCCTGCGCGAAGTATTGGTTTCCTGCGTGAGAGCGGTGTGTAGCCATTCCGGCCGTGTCCGCCTGGCGTACTCCGATCGGAGTATTAACCCGGCCCTGCCGCGCGCAGCATGCTGCGCCCTCCCCACGCCATGGCGGCGTCGAAGGAGCACATCCATGAAAATCACACGCGTGTTCGGCGCGCCCGTGCTGGCGCTCTTGCTGACCCTGCTGGCGGCACCGGCCTGGGCGACGACCGTCGTCACCTACACCGGCCAGGGGTTCTCCTGGGACGGCAACACCCACAACCTCAACGACGAGCGCTGCGGCCTGGTCGGGCAGGAAATCGCCGACGACGGCGGTACCGGCCAGTTCGCGAACTGGCACGGCCCTGGGCTGCCTTACCGGACCGGCGACGGCTACCTGGTCTGGGTGCTGACCGCCAACGGAGCGACCTCGGCCACGCTGCACCTGCCGAACAAGACCGTGCAGATGATCAAGGTAGGCGGCACGTTCAAGTATGCCAGCAGCTACTACCTCTACAGGAAGCTGGTCGGCACGCCGGTGACGGCGACCTACGAGGGCTACGTCAAGGGCAACGTGCAACTGGTGGTCAGCCACGGCTGTCAGCCGCTCAGGACGCCGGGTGCGTGGTGCTCGCCGGGCTTCTGGCGCAACGCCTCGCAGGGTGCGTGGGATCTGGTTGGCGTGGACAAGTACGCCGCGTTCAACGACACCGTCGTGCCCAGTTTCTACATCACGCCTTCGCCGGCCATGCCCACGCTCATCCAGGTGCTCACCACGCCGGGTGCCAACACCTTCGGCTCGGCCGCGCCTCCGTACGGATTGAACGCCTACCGGGCGACGGCGGCCTATCTCACCAGCCGGATCCCGCTGTTCAAGTTCGATCCGAAGCTGGTCGGCAATGAATGTGCCTGCCCGATCGACAACCACGGCAACTACAAGATTCCCGTCAACTGATGCGCTGACAGGCGACGCACCGCCCCGGCCTCGTACCGGGGCGGTTGCGTTCTGCTGCTGACGACCTCGGCTGGGGGCAATGGACGGCACTCGTGCCCTCCCTTCGGGCGCAGGAACGTGCGCTACATCGACCACCATCGCCATCGCATCGCAACGCTGTGGGATTACGTCGCAAGACGTGCTTGCCGGTCGCGCCCGGTGTGCTGCCCCGGCCACAGAGAGGCCGATGCGCTGCCGCTGACCGGCGCCGGATCGGCAAGCGTGGAGCGCCACCGGAAACGCTTCCCGCGAACGAATGCAACTCGCCGACCGCGCGAGTATCGTGGCGCGCGCGCACCTGCGTGCGCACTTGCGTAGACGCTCGTCGGCCCGATCGACGGCGGCGCCTGACAGGGGGACGCGGTCACCTAGCCTGTATGGATCAAAGGAGACCGTTCACATGAAAACGCGACTGATCATCGCCCTTGCGGCGATGGGGTTTGCCACCGGTGCGATGGGAGCCACTCCCATCACGCTCAAACTGCACAAAGGCGATACCACGGTACCCACGAGCACGACCGTGGGCGGAGCACCCCTGACCAGCCTGGAGCAGGATCCGGCCATGACGGCCGGAGACGCCGACTCCGGCGACGGCGACGACCTCGGCGAGGAGCCGGTGGTCAACCGCACCCTCTCTCACGGGCATCATGCCGGCCTCAACAGCATGGGCCATGCGTGGCGCGCCAAGTCGAACCCCGAGCTCACCGGCGGTTTCGACGGCCTGGATTTCTTCGACCAGCGCTACGCCAACAACGGCAACCAGTTCTCGGTGGAGCCGCCGGACCAGGGCCTGTGCGCCGGCAACGGCTTCGTGGTGGAGAGCGTCAACGACGTATTCGCAATCTATGACCGTGCCGGCCATGAACGGGTCGGGCCGGTCGATCTCAACACGTTCTACCACTACCCGGCGGCGATCAACCGCACCACCGGCGCCTACGGGCCGAGCATCACCGATCCGTCCTGCTACTACGACGCGGACACGCGCCGCTGGTTCCATGTCGTGCTGACGCTCGACCGCGTGGGCACGACCTCGGCGCTGTCGGGCACCAACCACCTGGACCTCGCGGTCAGCCAGACGGCCGATCCCACCGGTGCGTGGACCATCTACCACTTGCCGGTGCAGAACAACGGCACGGACGGGACGCCGGACCACGGCTGCAGTGAAGGCTTCTGCCTGGGCGATTACCCGCACATCGGCGCGGACGCGCATGCGATCTTCCTGACCACGAACGAGTTCTCGCTGTTCGGTCCGGGGTTCTACGGGGCGCAGATCTACGCGATCTCCAAGCAGGCGCTGGTGGCGGGCGATCCGGAGCCCAATGTGGTGCTGTTCAACGCCGGCGATCCCAGCGTGCCGGCGCCCGCGTTCACCGTCTGGCCGGCGGTCTCTTCGGGCGGGCAGTATGCCGGCGCGCATGGCGGCACCGAGTATCTGCTCAGCTCCGACGCGGTGTTCTACGACGAGGGCGTCTCCAACACCGTGTGGCTGTGGGCGGTGTCCAACACGCAGGCCATCGACAGCGATCCGATGGCGCTCACGCTGAACGTGTCGCCGGTGAGCGTGCAGACCTACGGCGTGCCCACCAGCCTGGCCCGGCAGCGGCCTGGCAGCGCGCCGCTGCGGGACTGCTTTGCGGCACCCGGATGCGCACCGACCTACCTGGGCTACCCGACCATCGTGTATCCCGCGCCGCGCCCGCTGGCGGTGAACGACTCCCGCATGCAGCAGGTGAGCTTCGCCAACGGCAAGGTATGGGGAACGCTCGATACCGACGTGCTGCTCGGTGACGGCAGCCATGGTTCGGGCATCGCCTACTTCGCGATCGACCCGAAGGCGGGCGGTGTCTTCGCCAATGGGACCCTGGCGTTGTCCGATGCCAACCTGACCTACGGCACCTCGGCGGTGACGCAGAGCGGGCGGGGCGTGATCGCCTTCACCGTGGTGGGACCGGGCGATTATCCCAGCGCCGGTTATGCCAGCTTCGATGCGAAGAAAGGCGCTGGCGACGTGCACATCGCCAAGGCAGGCGCCGGTCCGTGGGACGGCTTCACCGGCATTCCCTACCTCGGGGGCGACCGGCCGCGCTGGGGCGATTACGGTGCGGCCGCGGCCGACGGCAACACGATCTGGACAGCCTCGGAATACATCGCGCATTCCTGCACGCTGGCCGAGTACCTGACCCCGCCGATGTTCCAGTGCGGTGGCACCCGTGGAGCCCTGGGCAACTGGGCGACGCGGATTTCGAGCTTCCAGCTCTAGGTCCTGGCGATGACGACAGGCGCGGTGGACGATCCATTGCGCCTGTTCCGCCGCTAGGAGCCGCTCAGCCCTGCAGCCGCCAGGCAATCGTTTCGCCCGCGCGCATCGGCACGCCGGGCACGCCGCCGAAATCGACCTCCTCGGGCACCGTCCACGGCTGCCTGTGCAGCGTGATGGTGCCGGTGTTGCGGGGCAGGCCGTAGAAATCGGGACCGTGGATACTGGCGAAGGCTTCCAGCCTGTCCAGCGCACCGGCCGCCTCGAAGGCCTCGGCATAGAGCTCGATGGCCGCGTGCGCGGAATAGATGCCGGCGCAGCCGCAACTGCTCTCCTTGGCGTGGCGCGGATGCGGCGCGCTGTCGGTGCCCAGGAAGAAGCTCGGGTCGCCGCTGGTGGCCACCTCGATGAGCGCCTGGCGATGGGTTTCGCGCTTGAGCACCGGCAGGCAATAGGCATGCGGGCGCAGGCCGCCGGCGAAGATGGCGTTGCGGTTCATCAGCAGATGTTGTGGCGTGATGGTGGCGCCGAGGTGCGCCGGCGCGCCGCGCACGAACTGCGCCGCCTCGCGCGTGGTGATGTGTTCGAGCACCATGCGCAGCGCCGGGAAGTCGCGCAGCAGCGTGGTGAGGTGGCGTTCCACGAACACCGGTTCGCGGTCGAACACGTCGACGTCCGGGTCGGTGACCTCGCCGTGCATCAGCAGCGGCAATCCATGCTTCTGCATCGCCTCGAACACCGGGTAGCAGCGGCGCAGGTCGGTGACGCCGCTGGCCGCGTTGGTGGTGGCGCCGGCCGGGTAGTACTTGACCGCATGCACGAAGCCGCTGGCGCGCGCCTCGGCGATGTCCGCGGGCGTGGTCGCCTCGGTGAGGTACAGCGTCATCAGCGGCTCGAAGGTCATGCCTGCCGGCAGCGCGGCAAGGATGCGCTCGCGGTAGGCGCGGGCCAGCGCCACGGTGGTCACCGCCGGCTTCAGGTTCGGCATTACGATGGCGCGCGCGAAGCAGCGTGCAGTGTGCGGCAGCACGGCAGCCAGCAAGGCGCCGTCGCGCAGGTGCAGGTGCCAGTCGTCGGGACGGATGAGGGTGAGGGCGTCGGTACTCATGTGCGTAGTCTAGCGTGCCCCCAACCCGGCTCGGCTCGCTTCGCCCTCGCCGTGGGGCGGTCCAGGCCGCCCGCCTGCTCATTGGCGCCGCGGACGGCGCCAGCGTCGAGGGCGGGCGGCTGGGACTTTGGCGAAAGGGTGGGTAAGGAGTTCCTAAAGCCTCCGTCAAGCGCGCCACGGCCTTCTTGCGCTTCCATGTGCATGGGCGCGGCGTAGGTCGCCGCATCATCAAGGGAGCCGATATGTGCATGCGTTCGCTGGTCATCGTCCTCGGCCTGCTCCTGGCGCCTGCCGTGCGGGCCGCCGAGGTGCTGCTTGCACCGGTATACCCCGGCGCCATGCACGACACGCTGGCCGACGACGACCACTACCAGTTCTTCTTCACCCATGACTCCATCGAAAGCGTGCGCGCGTATTACGCGGGCCAGAAGGTGGCGCTGGCGGACGGCACCCGGCAGGGCGACTTCGCCGCCCAGGGGCTGTGCATGCGCAACGTGCCGCTGGGCACGGTCAACCGGTGCTACTCCAGGGTGCTGATGCCGCAGGGCGTGGTCGCGCGCTACCTGAAGGACATGACGCTGGCCTACGATGCCGGCCTGGTGATCCAGGCCAAGGCGCCGGAACCGAAGGCTGTCGAACGGCCGCCGCAGAGTACGGGCAATGCCGACCTGGACAAGCTCCAGGCCCAGGTAGCGGCGGCCCAGGTTCAGTTGCAGGCGCAGGCCGATGCCGAGGCCGCGGAGCTGGGCTTCAAGCCTGGCGAACTGGACATCATGAACCACATGTCCGACCTGTTCGACGGCCTGAAGAACGGCATCATGCCGCCCTCCGGCCACTCGAGCACCGAACTGATCGGCCTGTACCGGCGCTACCAGTACCTGGAGACCGCCGAATATCCCTTTGCCAAAGCGGACGACGGGCAACTGGTTCCTTACGACCGCTGGCTGCTGGCGAGGGACAAGGCCGCCTTCGCCGGCCACGGCGACCATTGGAACGACTGGATCGGTTTCCTCAAGGATCTCGATGCGCACGCCTACCGCACCCGCATCGTCATCCCGATCGATCCGAGGAGTTGGGGAGGCCGGCGTTGAACCGCAATCCGGCTGGGTTGCGCCGGTGCGATACGGCCCGGACGCCCGCACTCAGTACGGGTGCTGCCGGTAGAACTGTTCGAGCTGTCGGTAGACCTCGGGCAGATGCTGGCGCAAGGCCGCCGGTGCCTCGAAAAACTGCTCGCTGACCACCGCAAAGAACTCAGCTTCGTTTTCCAGGCCATACGGGTCGATCGGCAAGGGAAGCCCGTTGCGATGGTCGTCGGCCAGGCGCTTCCACGCACCCGAGAAGGCCTGCGTCCAGGCGCGGCGGTCCATGCGCCGGTGCAGGGGCGGGAAGCCGTTGGCGTCGCCGTTGAGCATGTCGAGCTTGTGCGCCATTTCGTGGATGACCACGTTGTGGCCGGGCCGCTTTCCGGCATCGAGCACGTCCGCCCAGGACAGGATCACCGGCCCGCGTCCCCATGCCTCGCCCGCCATCACGTTGCGGGTCTGGTGAACGACGCCTGCCACGTCGGTGTGCGTGCGGTCGGGAATGAACGCGTCCGGGTACACGATGACGCTGTACCAGCCGTCATACCAGTCCAGCCCCAGTTTCAGGATGGGGATGCACGCGTGGGTCGCGAGCAGGACGCGGTCGGCATCGTCCAGTTCCAGCCCCTGGACCGGTTCCAGCGCCTTGTCCTGCAGGAACAGCGTGGCCAGCACGCGCAGCGCGGCCTGGTCCGAAGCGCCCAGCCGTCGCGCCGGGGCGCACCGGCGAAGCGCGTATTGCCATGACGATTCGGCGATGGGGTGCCGGGCGACGGTGCGGTGTACGCGCCAGTTTCGGATCTTGTCGAGCATGGCCCTGTGGAAAGAAGTCCTGGTCTTCCAAGCATCAGGGCGATGTGTGCTTTCTCAAGAACGTCCGGCAGAGGGAAGCGGTCGGCTGGTTCGGGCCTGCCGGCGCCTCCATGCCTTTTGCCAGTGGCGAACCGTACCGCCATCATGCCGAATGTCCCTTTTTGACAACACGGGAGTGAGCCCATGAGCAACCGCCAAGTCGACACGATGCAGCCGGGCCGGCGCCGCTTCCTCAAGACCACGGCCCTGGGCGCGGCGGCGCTGCCGGTGGCGGCACTGGGCGCCGGCGCGGCCGCGTCCGAAGTGGGCACCGGCGGCGTCAAGCTGCCCCCGTCGATCCTGGCCCTGACGTCGGTGAAGCCGCAGATCGTGCCGATCACCGATGACGAGCGCCGTGGGCGGCTGGCGAGGGCGCAGGAGCTGATGGGGCGCTCCGGGATCGACGCGGTCTACCTCGACGGCGGCACCACGCTGGACTACTTCACCGGCATGCGCTGGTGGACCAGCGAACGCCTGATGGGCATGCTGCTGCCGCGCTCGGGCGATCCGGTGTATGTCGTGCCCGCGTTCGAACGCAGCCGCGCATTGGAGCAGATCCGCTTCGGCCACGACGTACGCACCTGGCAGGAAAACGAAAGCCCCTATGCGCTGGTCGCGCAGGCGATGCGCGAGAAGGGCGCCGGCACCGGTGTGCTTGGCATCGAGGACAAGGTGCCGTTCTTCCGCTCCACCGGCCTGGCGCAGGCCATGCCGCAGGTCCGGCTGGTGCCGGCCACGCCGGTCACCGCCGGCTGCCGTGCGATCAAGAGTCCCGCGGAACTGGCGCTGATGCAGGTGGCGTGCAACGCCACGCTGGCCCTGTACAAGGCGATCTGGCAAGGGCTGGAACCGGGCATGACCCAGCAGCACATTGCAGCCTGGGTCGAGGCCGGCTACGCGCGGATGGGTCTCAAGGGCGACGCCAGCATCAACGTGGGCAGCTACACCGCCCAGCCGCACGGCTCGCGCGAGCCGCAGGTGATCCGCGAGGGCACGCCGGTGATGCTGGACGACGGCTGCTACGTGGAGGGCTACATGAGCGACCTGACCCGCACCTTCACGCTGGGCAAGGCCAGCGACAAGATGAAGCGGGTGTTCGACATCGTGCGCAAGGCGCAACAGGCGGCGCTCGCCGCCGCACACCCGGGCGCGACGATGGAGTCGGTGGATGCCGCGGCGCGCAAGGTGATCGCGGACGCCGGTTATGGTCCCGGCTACACCTATTTCTCGCACCGCCTCGGCCACGGCATCGGCATGGACATGCACGAGTGGTACTACCTCGTGCAGGGCAACACGCGGCGCATCGAGCGCGGCATGACCTTCAGCGACGAGCCCGGCATCTACATCCCCGGCGAGTTCGGCGTGCGGCTGGAGGACGACATGCACGTCACCGCGGATGGGGCGCACTGGTTCACGCCGCAAAGCCCGTCCATCGAGCAGCCGTTCGGGTGATGACGGCCAGCGGGGCTTGTCCAAGACGCGTCTGCCCTGGCGCGAACACAACGCCATTGCCGTGAATCGTCGTGATCGACCACGGCTGATGCGGCTACGGGTGGGGAGGGCTGCCGCTCGTCAGGCACTTTCGGCCGATCGTCACGGCAGCCACGTGTTTGGACGTCCGATTGTTGTCCGGGCCGGATGCGGCAGGCAGGCTGGGGCGCTCTTCCCGTGCGCGTCGCTGTGGACGCGCGCCGGCATGCCCGTCGATCTCCTGGCACCGCCATAAACCCCTGACAGAAACGGCCTGCCTTCACGCTGTGCCCTTCAACGCCTGCAGAAGGTCCGCAGCGGCGAGGATCCCGGCGGCGTGCCGTTGCGCTTGGATCGATCCAGTCGCGGTCCGCCGTATTTTCCTGTCTCGACAGGCTGTTTCACGCGAAAAAGCGTGTGTCGTCGGTATCCGGAGCTTTGCCTGGACAAACAAATTTCCGTGTGTTAGATAGTCAAAATGATAGCGCTAACATAGTGCTTACTGCAATGCAACATGCGCAAGGGGAAAGCGCCGGTCCGTCGGGAGCGGATCGGGGGTGACGGGCGTCCGACGGGCATCCGTTTCGAGGTGTTCAGGGGTAGCAGGGAAGAGAAAGCCGGGCATGGCCCGTAGGCGTTCCGGGGCGGAGAGGTCCATAGGTCAGCCAGTCGATCACCTGATCAAAAAGCTCGGCATTCACGGGTGACGTGCACCGGTTGAGTCCACGACGGCAAACGCCGTGGCGTGGGTCGGGAAACTCCGTACGTACGATTCTTTGACGAGTTCAACTATTGGAAGGGGAGTGCACGTATGGACCATGAAAAGTTGAAGCACCTCAGGTCGAAGGTGATGTTCACCATCGTCGGTGGTGCGATCATCATCAACCCGCTCTACGCGCAAGACTCGCAGAACCCCCCGCCGCCACCGCAGGTCGCTTCGGCGGGAGGGCAGCCGACCTCGCGGCCATCGCAGGGCGGTCCGTCGCCGGACGATCCGCAGACGCGACAAAGCGACTCGAAAAAGGCCACCACGCTGCAGACCGTAGTGGTCAGCGGCGTGCGCAACAGTCTCGAGCAGTCGATGAACGTGAAGCGCTACGAGATCGGCGTGGTCGATGCGATCAGCGCAGAGGACATCGGCAAATTCCCCGACACCAACATCGCCGAATCGCTACAGCGCATCACCGGCGTCTCGATCGATCGCCGCGACGGCCAGGGCTCGCAGGTGACGGTCCGCGGCTTCGGTCCGGAATTCAACATGGTGACCGTCGATGGCCGGACGATCCCCGGCGCGGACGCCTTCGGCGCGTCCGGCCAGGTGCCCATCGGCAACGTCAACGGCGGCACGCGCGCTTTCAACTTCGCGCAGCTGTCGCCCGACGCGATCAACATGCTGGAGGTCTACAAGAGCGGCCGCGCAGACACCGCCAGCGGCGGCATCGGCGCGACCATCGACATCAAGACCGACCGGCCGTTCTATCACAAGGGCGGCGAGGTGATCGCCACCTTCGGGGCCAAGGGCATCTACGACACCTCCGAGCCGTTCGGCAACAGCATCACGCCCGAATACTCCGGCGTCTTCAGCTACGCCAACCCCGACAAGACTTGGGGTATCGGCCTCACGGCCAGCTACCAGAAGCAGCACGGCGGCTCGGCGCAGGCCTCCGAGAACGCCTGGAACGTGCAACCCTGGACCGGCACCGATCCGGCGCTGCGTGCCGGCGCCAATGTCGTCAATGCCCCGGCGATCGGCCAGCTCTACTCGCTGCCCAACGACCTTCGCTACGCGTATTACGACTTCCGCAGCGAGCGCAAGAACGCCCACGCGGTGTTCCAGCTTCGCCCGACCGACAGCCTCACCATGACCCTGGACTACCTCCTGTCCAGGTACCAGATCGAGGCCGACCGCGGCGAACAGAGCATGTGGCTGCAGCGCGCCAACAGCTTCACCGACATCACGTTCGACACCGGACAGGCGGTCGCGACGCCGGTGTACCTGCGCGACGTGCCGGACGGCTCCAAGGATTTCGGCATGGAGCAACAGCACTACGCACAGGAATACAAGCTCGATTCGATCGGCTTCAACGCCGAATGGAATGCCACCGACGACTTCGTCCTGAAGTTTGACGCGCACGACTCCAAGACCCAGAGCCTCCCCAATGACCCGTTGACGGGTGGTGGCGGCACTTTCATCAGCATTGCCGGCACCAACAACTGCGCCTCCGGTCCGCAATGCGGCGGCGCCTGGGGACAGGAGTTCCGATTCAACAACGGCCTGCCGATCGGGACTCGCACCTGGTATCCGTCCCAGGCGCTGGCCATCGCCAACGGTGCCGGTGGCCTGGTCAACCAGCCGTTCGCCGCCAACAACATCGGCACCCAGCCCCTGCGCATCGATGCGCAGTCGCAGGTGACCGAGATCAAGGAAGCGCGCATCGACGGCGAGTGGGATTTCGACAACGGCCGTTTCCAGTTCGGCACCGATTTCGCCAAGACCGACCTGCATCGCACGCAGGCGGTGCAGAACTTCCAGAACCTGGGCAACTGGAGCGTGACCGACGCCGGCCAGTACCCCGACCTGATGGACCATCTCTTGGCGACCAATACCGCCGGGCTGTTCGACGGGTACGACATCAGCGGCATCGCCACGGGCACCTGGCGCGGCAATGCCGATGACCTGGCGCAGTGGGCCGCCGGGAAGTATCCCGGCATCAGCGTCAGGGTCAGCCCGCAACTGGCTGCGGACAACCATGTCGAGGAAAACACCAAGGCGGCCTACACGCAGCTGGTGCTGGAGGGCCAGTTGGGCGACATGCCGACGACCACCCGCTTCGGCGTGCGCTACGAGAAGACCGATGTCACCTCGACCTCCGCGATCGCGATCCCGAGCGCGGTCGTGTGGCAGTCCAACAACGACTTCAACACGACCACGTCCCCCACGGTCCAGCCGTACAGCGTGAAGTCCAGCTACAGCAACGTACTGCCCAGCGTCGATTTCAGCATCGACCTGACCGACTCGCTCAAGGGCCGTGCGTCGTACGGTAAGACCATGGCCCGCGCGCCCTACGAGAACCTGTATGCGGGTGCGGCCCCGGGCAACCCGACCGGTTCGATCCTGGTCAATCCGTCCAGCCGCGCCAGCGGCACGGACCAGAACCCGACGCTGAAACCGCTGTTGTCCGACAACCTCGACCTGGGTCTGGAGTGGTACTTCGCCCCGTCCAGCTACGTCTCGCTGACGTTCTGGAACAAGGAGGTCGAGAACTTCATCGGCACCCAGGTCACGCGGGAGAGCCTGTACGACCTGCGCGACCCGACCTCGGGCCCGCGCGCGCAGCAGGCGGCGGCCTTCCTGACGAGCGCCGCGTGCCAGAGCCAGGTGGCGGCGGCGGGAGGCGATGTCGCCTCGGCATGTTCGCTCAACGACACCTCGCTGTTCACCACGGTGGCTCTGTTGACCAACGCGGGGGCGACCGGCGGCCTGGCGGCCTACAACGGCAGCTCGGCGCAGGGGCTGGCGATGGAGAACCAGTACGACATCACCGCCAACGCGGACGATCCACTCTACGAGTACGACGTGTCCCGGCCGGTCAACCTGCACAAGGCCAAGCTGCACGGCTGGGAATTCGGTGGCCAGTACTTCTTCGGCCAATCCGGCTTCGGCGTCCTGGCCAACTACACCAAGGTCGACGGCAACGTGCACTTCAACGACGCGGGCGATCCGTCGGTCGACCAGTTCGCGCTGACCGGCCTCAGCGACACGGCCAACGTCGTGGCCATGTACGAGAAGCACGACATCTCGGTGCGCCTGGCCTGGAACTGGCGCGGCGAGTTCCTGACCCTGGCCAACCAGGGCGGTTCCAACCGCAACCCGTACTACGTCGATGCCTACCACCAATTCGACCTGAGCATCGGCTACAACTTCAACGATCATTTCTCGATGCAACTGGAAGCCATCAACCTGACAGGCGAGGACGTGCGCTGGCACGCTCGTTCGTCCAAGCAGATGGTCAGGCTGGTGGACCAGGCGCCGCGCTACGCGCTCGGCTTCCGCTACCAGTTCTAGACTGGAAAAGCAGGCGGGAACCGGGGGACACTGCGCTTGCAGTGTCCCTCCGTTTTCCGGCCGACCGGGACGCGCCCGACCGGTGGCCGTGTTTTTCCCGACAGGGCGGCAGGCGATTCCTCGGGGAGCCGAATGGCACGGTACGAGTTGCTCAACAACGTGGCGCACAAGGACCTGCGCGTCGTCCAGCGCTTCGGCGGCGCGTTCGGTGAGGACGTCGGGATGATCCCGGCATACCCTACCGAGTACGCCGAGCTGCAACGCGAATACCCGATCTTCTTCCGCAGGGACGCCGAAAGCGGCGAATACCAGTCCGTGGCGCTGCTGGGTTTCAGCCGGGACGAGAATCTCTATCTGCGGGATGGGCGCTGGGAAGCCAGCTACCTGCCCGGGCACGTCGCCCGGGGGCCGTTCCTGATCGGCTTCCAGGAACGGCAGGTCGACGGCGAGCTGCGCGACGAGGCAGTCGTCCACGTCGACCTCGATCATCCGCGCGTCAGCTTCAGCGAGGGCGAGCCGGTGTTCTTGCCCAAGGGTGGGAACAGCCCGTACCTGGAGCGCGTCACCACCGTGCTGCGCGGCATCCATGACGGCGCCGAAGGCGGCAAGGCGATGTACCGGGCCTTCGATTCGCTGGGCTTGGTCCAGCCGGTCCGGCTCGGCATCCAGTTCGACGGCGAGCACGGCGCCAACGTCACCGGCCTGTTCGGTATCGACCGCGACCGCCTGGCGGCGCTGGACGCCGGCTCGCTGCACGCGCTGCATCGTGCCGGCTACCTCGAGGGTGCCTACCTGGTGCTGGCGTCGATGCACAACCTGCGCAGGCTGATCGCGGAGAAGCAGCGACGCCTGCAGCAGGAGGAAGTCCCCGCGAACGCGGTGTGACCTGCGATGAGCGAATCGCTTGCCAGCGTCGAGGAACGAACGGATGTGCGGGCCGACGCGCTGCCGGTCGGCGGCTTGTGCGAAGCCGGGCAGCCCATGGTGCTGCGGGGGCTGGCGCGCGACTGGGAGCTGACCCGGGCGGGGCAGCGTTCGTCGATGGACGCCATGGCCTGCCTGCGGCGCTATTACAACCAGCGTCCGGTGCAGTATTCGCAGGGTGGACCGGAGATCGGCGGGCGGGTGTTCTACACCGCCGATTTCACCGACATCAACTGCGAGGTCCGGCGCGGCAGCCTGGATGATCTGCTTGCCGCGATCGCGGCACATCTGGACGATCCGCATCCGCCCACCTGGTACATGGCCTCGGCGCCTGCCGACGCCTTCCTGCCGGGCTTTCGCCAGGCCAACGACCTGTCGCTGGAGGCCTGCGGCATCCATGCGCCGCCGCGCGTCTGGATCGGCAACCGCACCATCGCCTCGTGCCATTACGACGGCATGAACAACATTGCCTGCTGCGCCGTCGGCCGCCGGCGATTCACGCTGTTTCCGCCCGAGCAGATCGTCAATCTCTACCCGGGTCCGCTGGATCCCACGCCCGGCGGACAGGCGGTGAGCCTGGTCGATTTCGCCGCGCCCGACTTCGAGCGCCATCCGCGCTTCAGGGACGCGCTGGCTGCCGCGCAAAGCGTGCTGCTGGAACCGGGCGATGCGCTGTTCATCCCGAGCATGTGGTGGCACCACGTGGAAGGCCTGGACCCGTTCAACGTGCTGGTCAACTACTGGTGGAGCAGCATGCCGGACTACGTGCCGACCCCGATGCACACGCTCTATCACGCACTGTGGACAATCCGCGATCGCCCCGAAAGGGAAAAGCGCGCATGGCGGGAGGTCTTCGACTACTACGTCTTCGGCCCGTCCGAACGAGCCGGCGCCCCGCTCCCCGAGCGCGCGCGCGACGTGCTCGGGCCCCTGGACGAGACGATGGCACGACGGCTGCGGGCGATGTTGATCGGCTGGCTGAACCGGTGAGGGCGTCGAAGGACGATCCGTGAGCCATCGTTCGCGCCAAGGGCGGTGACGCGCGCGGGCGCCATCAGGCATGCGGCGATGGCGATGCAGGACGGACAAGGGGAGGGCGAGACGTGGGTACCGACAGGATACGCAGGGTGGTAGTCGCCGGTGGCGGCACCGCGGGATGGGTGGCGGCCAGTGCACTGGCGTACCAATTCCGCGAGCAGCTGGAGATCACCCTGGTCGAGTCGACACAGATGGGCACCATCGGCGTCGGCGAATCGACGGTGCCGCCGGTCCGCAACTTCCACCGGTTCCTCAACATCGACGAGCAGGAGTTCCTGCGCGCGGTGGCCGGCACCTTCAAGATGTCGATCTCGTTCGAGAACTGGAAGCGTCCGGGCGATCGCTACATCCATCCGTTCGGCGTCACCGGTGCGGGCACGCTGGTGTGCGGCTTCCAGCATTTCTGGTTGGAAAGCGTGCGCCGCGGCATGCGATCGCGGCTGGACGACTATTGCCTGGAAGCGGTGGCTTCGCGCGGCGAGCGGTTCGCCTTCCCGGAGAACGCCGAGGTCAACTACGCCTACCACATCGATGCCGGGCTTTACGCCAAATTCCTGCGCGAAAAATTCCAGCGTCACGGCATCCGGCACGTCGACGGCAAGATCCGCGAGATTCGGCAGAACCCCGACAGCGGCTACATCGAAGCGCTGGTGCTCGACGACGGGCAGGTGATCGAGGGCGACCTTTTCATCGATTGCACGGGCTTCCGCGGCCTGCTGATCGAACAGACGCTGCATACCGGCTACGAAGGCTGGGGCCAGTGGCTGCCCTGCGACCGTGCGATCGCCGTGCAGGTCGAATCGACCGATCCGTCGCCGGTTCCCTACACGCGGGCGATCGCGCACGAAGCCGGCTGGCGCTGGCAGATTCCCGTGCAGCACCGCGTCGGTTGCGGACTGGTATTTTCCAGCCAGCGCATGTCGGACGACGAGGCGCACGCCAAGCTGCTGCGCGAGGTTACCGCCAAGCCACTCAGGGACCCGTTGCTGGTGCCGTTCCGTACCGGCCGCCGACTGAAATCCTGGAACAAGAACGTGGTCGCCATGGGCCTGTCCAGCGGCTTCATGGAGCCGCTGGAATCCACCAGCATCCACCTGGTGATGAGCGCGGTAATGCGGCTGATCGAGCTGTTCCCGTTCGAGGGCATTCCGGACGAACTGGTCGCCCTCTACAACGACGCCTGCCGCCGCGAGCTGGAGCACGTGCGCGATTTCATCATCCTGCACTACCACGCCAACCAGCGCGACGAACCGATGTGGAGGGAATGCCGCGAAATGGCGCTGCCCGATTCGCTCAAGAGCCGCATCGACGCCTGGCGCGAGCGCGCGCACGTGTGGAGCGAAGCCGGCGAGCTGTTCACCAGGGATTCGTGGATGCACGTGATGCTCGGCCAGGGCCTGGCCCCGCAGCAGCATCACCCCTTGCCGCGCGCGCTGTCCGACGCCGACCTGCGCCGCGTGCTGGAGGGCGTACGCCGTCCGATCGACCAGGCGGTTGCGCGGATGCCGCCACAGCAGGGTTTCATCGATCGCTACTGCAAGGCCCCGCCGGAGGTATGGGGCATGAAGCGGGCGACGGTGTGAGCAGGCGCCGATGCTGATCGAGCGCCACCCCGCGATGCGCATCGAGAAGCGCACGTTGGGGCACGAGGGCGCACCCTTGCTGGTCATCGACCATCTTGTCGCTGATCCCGAGCGGCTGGTGGCGAGGGCCGCCCGCCGGGCGTTCGATGCCAGGAGCGACTACTTCCCGGGGCCGCGCACGCGGGCGCCGGCGATGTACGAACAGTTCCTCGAGTCGGTACTGAACCCGTTGTTGCCGGAATATTTCGGCATGCGGTCTGGGCGCTTCCGATTCCCGATGTGCCACTACTCGCTGGTGGCCACGCCGCCGGCGCAACTGCGGTTCCTGCAGCGGGTGCCGCATATCGATTCGGTCGGCACGGACGGACTGGCCACGGTGCTTTACCTGTTCCATGGCCACTGGGGCGGTACCGCTTTCTACCGCCATCGCCAGACCGGATTCGAGACCATCGACAAGCCGCGGTGGGAGACCTACTTTCGTCGACTGGAGGCCGAAAGCCACGGCAACGATGCGCCAGCTCCCGGCTACATCAACGACAGCACCGCGCTGTTCGAGCAGATCGACAAGGTCGATGCCGTTTTCAATCGGCTGCTGGTCTACCGGCAGAATTCGCTGCATTCGGCGTGCATCGACGATGACGATGTTCCCCCGCCCGATCCGCGCAGGGGACGGCTCTCGATCAACACCTTCATCGACGTGATGTAGCCGGCCCAGGCAGGACCCTCGCCGCGAGGCTGGCGTCGGATGGCGATACGCAGGCCGCGGTTTGCGGTGTGGCGCGCTCGACTGGGCAGGGCACCGTTGAAGGGAGCGGAGTCAGGCCCGTAGCAGTTGCGGTACCTGCAGGCCCCATTGGACAGCATCCTCGATGCCCACGATCCGATCACTGCCGTCATCGAGTTCCACGACCTCGGCATCAAGCGGCTCGCCATCCACGGTGCAGACCAGCCGTACGGTCGGCGTGAGCGAACTGCCGCCGCTCTGGCTGAGCACCACTGCGAGGCGATCGGAGGCCAGGCGCACCACGGTGCCGGTGGGATAGATGCCGATCAGCCTGACGAAGGCGTGGAAGATGGCGCGGTCGAAATGGCCCTCCTGCCATTCGGCCATGCGGCGGATGGCCTCGGCCGGTTCCCAGCCGCGCTTGTAGGGGCGGTCGGAGGTGATCGCGTCGTACACGTCGCAGATCGCGCCCATGCGCGCGACGCGGCTGATCGCGTCGCCATCGAGCTTGTGCGGGTAGCCGCTGCCGTCGATCTTCTCGTGGTGGTGCAGGCACACGTCCAGCGCCACCGGGCCGGCGGCCGATTCGCGGCTCAGGATGTCCCAGCCGATCTCCGGGTGCTGCCGCACCGAGGCCCACTCCAGCGGTTCGAGCCGGCCCGGCTTGTTGAGCGTCGCGTCGGGGACGCCGACCTTGCCGATGTCGTGCAGCAGGCCGGCCAGCCCGAGCTCAGTGAGCGCCGCGCCCTCGTAGCCGAGCCGGCGGCCCAGCGCCATCATCAGCGCGGCCACGGCGACCGAATGCAGGTAGGTGTAGTCGTCCTTGTTCTTCAGGCGGACCACGCTGAGCATCGCCGCCGGGTTGACCGCGATCGCGTGATCCACCTCGTCGATCACGCTGGCGAGGTTTTCCATGCGCAGCGCGCGACCCATCCGGGCATCATCGAACAGCGCCTTGGCGGCGGCCTTGGCGCGGTCGCGGATGGCCTCGGCGCGGACGATGTCGTCGCCGAAATCGGTGCGCGGAACGTCCGGGTCGGGGGGCGGATCGGCGGCGACGGCAGCGGCGTCGGGCGGCGGCGCGGGCGATGCATGCCGACTCTCGTCCACGCCCTTGTTCGTGTCGATCCAGATCTCGTGCGGGCCGAGCGCGTGCAGCAGTTCCAGCGTCGCCGCATCGGCCACCCGAAAGGAGCTGCGCCAGAACGGATGGTTGCGCCACTTGCCCTCGATCCGGCGCACGTACATGCCCAGCCTGGCCTGGGAGGCGGGAATCTTCTTCAGTGGCGACCCCATGTCTCGTCGTGCTCTCTACCGTTGGCCGGACGGGAGCGCCGCGCCGGCCGGCTGGCCGGGAACCGTCCTCCCCGCGGGACTGACGTTGCGCGCGCAATCACGGGACAGGTATCGGCCGCAGGCCGGCGGACTTGAGAGCGGCCCGGCGCGCGCGGGATGCCGCCGGAGACGGGCATGCGTTGCCGCGGTGCGGACGGGCCGATGCCGCGATAATGCAAACCCCGAACCATGGCCGGCGCCGCATGTCCATCGTCCTCACCGATTTCGCCCTTCCTCGTCTGTTTCCGCGCGAACCGCGGCGCAACACCATCCAGGACTGCACGCCCGGAGAATTCGAGCGCCACCTCAACCGGGTGAGGCCGGTGAAGGTGCTGGACGGCTATGCGCCGTTCTGCAAGTTGCACGTGCACCGCAACTGGACTTCCACGCGTTGCCTGGCGGTGCCGATCACCGACGGCAACCGGCACCTCCTTCGCGCGGACTACGAAGCCCGCACGCGGGAGGAACTGCCGGTGCTGGTGCGCTGGTTCGAGGGACTGGAGCCGCCGGTGGCGGGCTACCTGATCCCGATTCTCTACAGCCGCGACCAACTGGCGAAGGAGGGCTCGCCCATCGAGGCCGACTGGGGCGTCGTCGGCTGCATGTACACCGCCGAGCCGGAGGAAACGCCGATGGCGCCCATCACGATGATGCGCAATGCGCTGGGCGTGGATGAGGGCGGCTCGGGCGTGCCGCTGGACCGTGAGGCCTATCGCCGCAGCGTGGAGTTCTGGCGTACGCACGCCAACTGGCGGGGATAGCCGAAGCGGTGCCGGTGCGACGAACACGGCCGGATCACTCCGCGCTCCCTAGCTTGCGCCCGTTCGCTCGAACGGAGAGCCGCACATGGGCAGCGCTGCGATACGCCACCGGTTGCTGGATGTCGAGGCAGGCACCATCCACGTGGCCGAAGCCGGTGATACCGGCCGCCCCGCGATCCTGTGCCTGCACGGCTGGCCGGAGAGCTGGTGCGCGTTCGAGGCGCTCATGGGCGAGCTGCAGCACGATACCCACGTGCTCGCCATCGACCTGCCCGGCATCGGGGATTCCACCGTGCAGCCTGCCCCGGGCGACAAGCGCACACTGGCGGCATGCGTGCGCAGCGTGATCGCCGCCCTGGCGCTGCGCGAGGTCACCCTGGTGGGCCACGACATCGGCGGCATGGTGGCGTACGCGTTCCTGCGACGGTTCCCGGACGCGGTGGCGCGTGCGGTGATCATGGACACGGCCATTCCGGGCGTGGCGCCGTGGGACGAGGTCGTCCGCAACCCGCACATCTGGCATTTCGCTTTCCACGCGGTGCCGGACCTGCCCGAGACGCTGGTGGCCGGACACGAGGCCGACTATTTCGCGTTCTTCCAGCGCGCGCTGTCGGCGCGGCCCGACGATGCCGCCACGCGCGCACGCCGCCACGCCCAGGCGTATGCGCGCGCCTCGGCGCTGCACGCGGGATTCCAGTGGTACCGCGCCTTCGAGCGTGACGCGTGCGACAACCGCGCGGACGATGGGCAGCGCATCGGCACGCCGGTGCTCTACCTGCGCGGCGAACAGGAGAAGGGCATCGCGCTGGACGACTACGTGGAAGGGCTGCGGGCCAGCGGCCTGGTGGACGTGCGTGGCGGGCTGATTGCCGCCGGCGGCCACTTCGCGCCCGAGGAGCAGCCGCGGGCGGTGGCCGATGCGCTGCGGGCGTTCGCCATGCACTGACCTCCGGTGAAGCGGGCGGGGCCGATGGAGCCGCCGCGCCCGGCTTAACCACGCGCTGCACGCCGCGTCACGCCGGGGTTACCTCACCCGAGTAGGATCGCCGCGCCGAGGGCCGGGTAGTCCGGGGTTGGGAGGCCGACAGGCCGGTGCGCCGTGCAAGGCATGGGCGCTCCCTACACGCCGTACCACGCGGCCCCCGCACATCACGAGGCCGGGCGCCCGTGCCCGTGATGGCTTCGCGTGTCGGCCCCGCTCCGCAGGTGCGGGGCCGTGTTCTGCCGGTCGTCGACGGACCGCTCGACCGGATGTGTGCGAGGCGAACGCGGCACCGCCGGTTTCTGCCGCACTCCTCCCGGAGGATCACCCCATGACTCCACGTACGCCCCTCGTGGCCGGCGCGCTCGCGCTCGCCATCGCCCTTGCCGTGCTGCCCCGCGCCGCGGCAGGCGCCGCGCCCTTGCCCAGTGCGCAGGCCATCGCCAGCCTGGTGCAGACCCATACCGGCTATCCGGTGAAGGTGTCGGTCTATGCGAGTGGCCTCAACAGCCCGCGGGGCCTGAAGTTCGGACCGGACGGCTATCTCTACGTGGCCGAGGGCGGCCTCGGCGGCACGCACCAGACCACGCCCATGCAGTGCACGCAGGTGCCCGGCGTCGGGCCGTACAGCGGCAGTCCGACCGGCGGACGGATCTCGCGGATCGATCGCCACCATCACCGCGTCACGGTCACCGACAAGTTCCCATCCAGCCAGACCAGCCCGGCGCTCGGATCGCTGGTCAGCGGCGTGGCGGACGTCGCCTTCATCGGGCACACGCTGTATGCGCTCACGGCAGGCGCCGGTTGTTCGCACGGCGTGGCCGGGACCCACAACGGCATCGCGCGCGTCAGTCCGGACGGGACGATCTTCTGGATCGCCAACCTCAGCCGGTACCAGAAGCACCATCCGGTGCAGAACCCGGAGCCGGACGATTTCGAACCCGACGGTACCTGGTACAGCATGGTTTCGCTGCGCGGCAACCTGTATGCGCTGGAGCCCAACCACGGCGAGCTGGTGCGGGTCCGCCCCGACGGCGACATCAGCCGCGTGGTGGACGTCTCGGCCTCGCAGGGACACATCGTGCCGACCGCGCTGGCGTACCACGGCCGTTTCTTCATCGGCAATCTCAACACGTTCCCCATCGTGCCGGGCTCATCGAAGATCCTCGAGCTGACCCGCAACCACCAGTTGTGGCCCGTGGCGGGCGGACTGACCGAAGTGGTCGGCCTGGCCTTCGATTGCCGCGCGCGGCTGTACGTGCTCGAAAGCACCACCGGCAAGGGCAACCTCGAGCCGACCCCGGGGACGGGCAAGGTGGTGAGGATCGAACCTTCGGGCGCGCGCAGGACCATCATCACCGGGCTGTCGCTGCCGACCGCGATGACCTTCGGCCGCGATGGCGCGCTGTATGTGTCCAACATGGGCTTCGGCTTCCCGCCGGGCATGGGCCAGGTGCTGCGGTTCGACCTGGACGGCTGGCGCCACGGGCACTAGCAGGTTACCGGAGCGGTTCGCGCATGACGGGGGCCGCTCCGGCCTTCCAACCGCAGTTCCGGTGAGGACGTACTCGTTGCGCGCGACACCTCCGGTAAGCTGCCGCGAGAAGCCATCGCGAGAGCCGCCATGATGTGCGCCTGCCTTCCCCCACTGCTGCCGTTCGCCACGCTCTGATGGCGCGTGCAACGTCGAAGTCCTTCGTCGGCGCCATGGGTCGCCGGTACGGACGCACATGAGCGCGCCATCGCTACCCGGCTCGGTGCGAGCCGGTGCATCGTCCATCCCGATCGGCGCGCTGGCGCCGCTCACGCGGCCCGGCTGGGTCGAGGCGGGCCGGCATCTGCTCGCCGGACTCGAGCTGGCCGTTCGCGACGTCAACGCCGCCGGCGGCATCGCCGGTCGATCGCTGCGCCTGGTGGTCCGGGACACGGCGGCCGATCCGCAACGCGCCGCGGCAGCCGTGGAGGAATTGGCGGACCAAGGTGTGGTCGCCTTGGCGGGCGAATACCACAGCGTCGTCGCCCGTGCCGTGGCCGCCAGGGCCGATGCGCTCGGCGTGCCGTTCCTGTGCTCCTCGGCGGTGCTCGACCTGCTTGCCGATGTCCCGAGCGAGCGCATTGCACGC
This sequence comes from Frateuria sp. YIM B11624, assembly GCF_049727805.1. Taxonomy (NCBI): domain Bacteria; kingdom Pseudomonadati; phylum Pseudomonadota; class Gammaproteobacteria; order Lysobacterales; family Rhodanobacteraceae; genus Frateuria; species Frateuria sp. YIM B11624. The sequence continues at coordinate 112,613 of NZ_JBCNYA010000003.1, read as the reverse complement.
CTCGCCGCGCCGCAGTCGCGCGGCTGGCGGCTCTACGCGGATTTCCTGCTCGGCGCAGGGCACCGCCACATCGCCGTGGCCGCCGACCCGGGTGTCTACTGGGCCTCCGGCGTGCGCATCCTGCGCGAGCACCTCGCGCCGCGCGGCGGCACCCTGGTCGAGCTCGATGCGCGGGTGCTCGCCCCTGCGGCCGTGCGCGACGCGCTGGTGGAGCAGCGCGCGACGGCGCTTCTCCTGCTGGTCGGCTTTCCGGAGCCGGCGGTGTCGATCGTCAGGTCGGTCCGTGGTGATCCCCGTCTTGCCGGCCTCTGCATGGGCGCGCCCGCCGGCCAGCCGGAGTTCGCCGAATGGACGGAGTTGCTGGGCGACGACGGCGCCGCGATTCCGTTCCTGCGCTACCTGCCCGAGCGCCTCACGCCGCTCGGGGTACGCGTCGATGCCGAACTCCGCGAGCAGTTGGGCGAAGCGCCTTCCTTCGTCGGCCTCGAGGGCTATGACACGATTACTGTCCTTGCCGATGCGCTGCGCTCCCACGGCGTGGACCGGGCCCGCCTGGCCGAGGCCTGGCCGTGCATCGCCGTCGAAGGCACCCGCGGGACGATCCGGTTTTCCCGCGCACCCGGTGCGAACGTATGGCAATGGGCGTCGGCACCGATCCAGGTTGCCGACCGGGACCCGGCAGAAGCCGGCCGCTTCCGGGTTCTCCACGTCAGCGCATAGGCATGTCGGGAAGACCGGCCGGGTGCCGCGCGGGTGGGTTGGAGTGAACGGAGCCAGAGCGGCCTAGTACCCTTCGGGTTCCCCTCGCGGACGATCCGGGATGGCAAAGAAGAACATCGCATCAAAGAGCAGCGCATCAAAGAGCAGCGCACCGAAGAGCAGCGCACCGAAGAGCACCGCATCCCGATTCGAGACGAAGCTGCTGCGGCCGGCCGAACCCCGCGATGCCTCATGGGCGTTCGTGGTGCTGCCCGCAGAAGCCAGTGCGCGCCTCCCGCGCAGGGGCAGGACGACCGTGGAGGGCACGCTCAACGGCCAGGCGTTCCGCGCCACGCTCGAACCGGACGGCAAACTCAGCCATTGGCTCAAGGTGGACGAAGCCCTGCGCGAAGCCGCCGGTGCCACCGTTGGCGACACGGTCGCGCTCGAGATCGCCGCGGTGGCCAGGGAACCGGAGCCGGAACTTCCATCGGACCTGCGCCAGGCGCTGGACGACGCGCCCGCGGCCTGGGCGGCCTGGGAAAGCACCACCACCCTGGCACGCGTGGACTGGATCCACTGGATCGTCTCGGTCAAGCAGGCGGCCACCCGCGCCAAGCGGATCGCCGAAGCCTGCGACAAGCTTGCTTCAGGCCAGCGGCGGGTCTGCTGCTTCGACCCGTCCGGCTATTACAGCAGGGCGCTGGGGGCGCCTGAAGCAGCGGATCAGGAAGTGGCAGGAACACGGCTTGCCGCCGACGCATCGAAATAATTTGCGTCCATTCAAGAACTTACGATAGTCCATTCACCCTGGATTCGCCTTTTCCCGTGCTAGCGTCGCGAGGGTAGCGCTCGCCGGCAAGGGGCCGATGGCTGTCTGCATCGGGGCGGGTGCACTCGTGGGCGGCGGCGGGGGCCGACTCCCACGGTCACCATGATCTCTACGGGAGAACTGTTTCATGCAGATGAAGATTTCGACGCTGTGTCTGGCCCTGGGGGCCGCGCTGGGCATGGCGACAGTGCCGGCCATGGCCGCGCCCGCCAGCACCGCCTGGGTCACCACCGCGACACATGCCCACGCCCTTGCCGCGACGGCCTCGGCGAAAGACCTGGCCGAGCCGGGCATGCCCATCCATATCGCCGTCGCGCTCAAGCTTCAGAACCGTCCGGTGCTGGACGCCTTTATCGCTGACGCGCACAACCCGCACAGTGCGATGTTCGGTGCCAAGTTGCTGCCGCAGGACGTCACCGCGAACTTCTCGCCCAGCACGTCGCAGGTGCAGGCCGTGGTCGACTATCTCGCCAGGTCCGGCTTCACCCACATCAGCGTGGCGCCGAACCGGCTGATGGTCTCCGCCGACGGCACGGCCGCCAGCGCGCGCACCGCGTTCGGCGCGCGCCTGGTCCACGCGCGCGACAGCGAAGGCCACGCGGCCTACGCGAACATCGACGACGCCAGGGTGCCGGCCGCGCTGTCCGGCACGGTGCTCTCGGTGCTGGGCCTGCAGACGGTCTCGCACGCGCACACCATGATCCGCACGGCCGGCAAGCCGGGCGGCGGCGGTGGCGGCGGCACCATCACCGGGCACAACCCGACCACTTTCCCGAGCATCTACAACGCCGGCGGTACGCCGACCGCGTCGACGGTGACGGTGGGCATCATCAGCGACGGCGACATGACCCAGCCGCTGAAGGACCTGGCCAGCTTCACCAGCAAGAACGGGCTGCCGGCGGTCAACACACAGGTGGTGACGGCTGGCGCGGCCGGCACCGACACCAGCGGCACGGCCGAATGGGACCTGGACAGCCAGGACATCGTGGGCATGTCCGGCGGGGTGGGCAAGCTGATCTTCTACACCGCCACCTCGCTCAGCAACAGCGCGCTCACCACGGCGTACAACCAGGCGGTCAGCGACAACCAGGCGCGCGTGATCAACGTGTCCCTGGGCGAGTGCGAGACCTACACCTACCAGGACGGCACGATGGCGGCCGACGACCAGATCTTCGCGGTCGCGGTGGCGCAGGGACAGACCTTCTCGGTGTCCACCGGCGATGACGGTTCGAACGAGTGCGGCGGCAGTCCGCGCGGCACCACGCCGAGCTATCCGGCCAGCTCGCCCTACGTGGTGGCGGTCAGCGGCACCACGCTGGGCACCGGCAGCAACAACAGCTGGGCGAGCGAGACGCTGTGGAGCAAGGCCGGCGGCAGCCCGAGCACGGTCGAGCCCAAGCCGAGCTGGCAGACCCAGGGCGGCGGCACCACCCGCGACGTCGCCGACGTGGCGTTCGACGCCGATCCGAACTCCGGCTCGATCATCATCGTCAACGGCGCCAATGCGCAGTACGGCGGTACCAGCCTGTCGGCTCCGCTGTTCGCCGCCACCTGGGCGCGCATGCTGGCCGGGCATTCGTCGCTCGGTTTCGCCGGCCCGCACCTGTACCAGGTGCCGTCGAGCGTGTACCACGACGTCACCTCGGGCAGTAACGGCGGCGAGACGGCCACGGCCGGCTGGGATTACGCCAGCGGCTTCGGCAGCATCATCGTGAGCAACCTCAACGCCAGCCTGTAACTGGAAACCGCCCGGCGGCGCAATGCCGCCGGGCGGACACGCCTGGCCCGTCGCCTGGCTCACCTCGGAACGAACCGGTTTGATCGCGGATTCGTTTGAGACCCAATGAGTCGATGGGCCGATGGCAGTTCCCGGCACCCGTTTCCAAAGCAGCGTAGGCTCCGTGCCTCACCCGGCTGGAGCGCGCGCCATGCCAACGCCCGGAAACGATGCCCGATTCGACGGCGCCGTCGCCGCGCTCTACCAGTCTCTCCTCGTGCCTCTGATCTTCGAGCCCTACGCGGTGGATCTCGCCGTGCGGCTCGCCCGCCTGCCGGCGGCAAGCGTGCTGGAGCTGGCGGCGGGCACGGGCGTGGTGACGCGCGAGCTGGCTGCGCGGCTGGCACCTGGCGCGCAGTTGGTCGCTACCGATCTCAACGAGGCGATGCTCGCGGTGGCGCAGGCGCAGGGAACCGCCCGCGCGGTGACCTGGCGCCAGGCGGACGCGATGGCGCTGCCGTTCGACGATGCCTCGTTCGACGCGGTGGCCTGCCAGTTCGGCGCGATGTTCTTTCCGGACAAGGCGCGCGCGTTTGCCGAGGCGCGTCGGGTGCTGCGCCCGGGCGGCACGTTCCTGTTCAACGTGTGGGACCGGATCGAGGCGAACGATTTCGCCTGGGTCGTGAGCGATGCCGTCGCAGGGCTCTATCCTGACGATCCGCCACGCTTCCTCGAGCGGCTCCCGCATGGCTATGGTTCGGCCGCGACGATCGCGCACGACCTGACATCGGCGGGTTTTGCCACGCAGCCGGTGATCGAGACCGTCACGGCAAGCAGTCGTGCCCAAACGCCCTATCTCGCCGCGCTGGCCTATTGCCAGGGCACGCCCTTGCGGGGCGAGATCGAGGCCCGCGATCCGACGGGCCTGGAGGCGGCCACCCTGGCCGCCGCCGAGGCCCTTGCAGCGCGCTTCGGTGCCGGCCCGGTAGCCGGCAGGATCCAGGCGCTGGTGGTGGCAATCACCCGCTGACCCGAGCGGTCAGCCGCCGCTGCCCGAGTTGGATACCACCGGCAACAGCACCGCGCTTCGCCCCTCGGGACCGTGCTCGATGGTCACCGTCGCCTTGCGGTAGTCGGCCGGTTTGGCGAACAGGATGTTGGGCACGTAGGTCTGCGGGTTGCGGTCGTAGAGCGGGAACAGGCTGGACTGGATCTGCACCATGATCCGGTGGCCCGGCTTGAACGCGTAGTTCACCGTCGGCAGGCGGAATTTGTATTCCTGCACGCGGTTGGCCGGGATCGGCGACGGGTCGGAGAAGCTCTTGCGGTAGCGGCCGCGGAAGATGTCCAGCGAGACCGGCAGCTCGTAGCCGCCCATCGCCGGGTCGCTCGGATAGCTGCCCGGATAGACGTCGATCAGCTTGACCACGAAGTCGCCGTCGGTACCGGTGGTGCGGGCGAACAGGTCGGCGATCGGGGCGCCCTGGACCGTCACCGTCTGGGTCAACACCGGCGTGACGTAGGACAGCACGTCGGGACGGTCCGCCACGAAGCGCTGGTCCTGCACCAGCCAGGTGCGCCAGCGGTCGTTCTTCTGCGGGATCGGCCGCGGCAGGTAGGGCACCGGCTTGGCCGGGTCGGAGACGTAGCTGTCGCTGCCGCCGGAGGGCTGCTGGAAGGCCAGGCCCATGCCGGCCTGCAGGTAGAGCGGGGTGAGCGATTGCTCGCTGGCCGGCTTCCAGTTCGAGAAGCTGTCCCAGCGCTGCGCCACCGGGTTGTAGATCATCGCCTCCGGCAGCGGCGTGGCAAGAGGCGTGCCGCGCAGGTAGTGGTTGAACCAGGGGATCATCACGTTGCGGCGGAACTGCGCGGTGGTGTCGCCGGGCCACTTGAGCGGGCCCATGGTCCAGCCTTCGCGGTTGATCTGGCTGTGCCACCAGGGGCCCATCACCAGGTGGTTGTTGGCGCCGTGTCCTGCCTTCTCGAGCGCTTCCCAGGCATGCACCGCGCCGTAGATGTCCTCCTGGTCCCACAGGCCCTGCAGCCACATCGTCGGCACGGTGGAGGGATGGGCGACGAGCAGCCTGTCGAGCGCCTGCAATTGCCAGAACGCGTCGTACGCCGGGTGCGCCGAGAAACGGTTCCACCAGGGCAGCTGCTTGAAGCCGTTCGCCTCGGCGTAGGCGCCGGCCGAACCCGCTTCGAGGAAGTTGGTGTAGTCGTCGTAGTTCTCGCGCGGGATGTTGTCGCCCTCGCCCTTCTTGCTCATCTGGCCGGTGAAGTAGTCGAGGTTGACCTGGCGTAGGGCGCCGTAGTGGTACCAGTCGTCACCCATCCAGCCGTCGATCATCGGGCTTTCCGGCGCCGCGGCCTTCAGCGCCGGATGCGGGTCGAGCAGGGCCATGGCGACCGTCCAGCCGTCGTAGGACGAGCCGATCATGCCGACGTTGCCGTTGGACTCTTTTATGTTCTTCACCAGCCAGTCGATGGTGTCCCAGGCGTCGGTGGTGTCGTCGGTCTTGGTCGGGTTGAGCGGCCCCATCGGCGGGCGCGTCATGATGTAGTCGCCTTCCGATTTGTACTTGCCGCGCACGTCCTGCCAGACCAGGATGGTGCTGCCGTCGGCCCAGTCCTTGTCGCCCGACCACACCGCGTCGGCCATGTGCGGGCTGTTCTCCGGCATGAAGCCGCTGGCGTTGTAGGGCGTGCGCTCGAGCAGCATCGGCAGGCCGTGCGCGCCCTTGGGGATCACGATCACGGTGTGCAGCTTCACGCCGTCGCGCATGGGGATCATCACGTCTCGCTTGACGTAGTCGAAGTTGCCTTGCGGCTGCTTCCAGCTCGATGGGATGTCCGATCCGGTCTGGATCATATCGGGCGTCACCTTCGCGTTGTCGACGCCCGGCGTGGGCGCGGCGAACGAGGCGAGGGAAAGGGCGCAGGCGAGCGAAGCGATTGCCGAAGCCAGGGCGGCTTTTTTCATGGGCGTGGATCCTCATGGGGGGCAGGGCGGCAACCCGCGGGGTTGCTCCGCCCACTATGGGAACGTTTGCCTAGGTATTGCAACCGGCGCTTCAGCGCGGCAGTTCGGCCTGGCGCTTCTGCAGGAAACGCCGCACGGCCGGATCGCCGGCAAGGCCGATGGCGATCTCGAAGGCATCGCGGGCTTCCCGGTGCGAACCGATCCGGGCCAGCAAGGCGGCGCGCGCGGCCCAGTAGGGCTGGTAATCGACGAGCCGGCCGTCCTCGGCGAGCGCATCGACGATCTCCAGCGCCGTGTGCGGACCCTGCGCCTCCGCGATGGCCAGCGCCCGGTTGAGGGCGACCACCGGCGAGCCGGAGATGGCCAGCAGCATGTCGTAGAGCTGCACCTCGGGCGTGCGGTCGGTGCGTCCGCTGCGGCGGCGCTCGACATGCGCGGACTGCAGCGCCGCCTCGAGCTGGTAACGACCGATGCGGCCCAGCGTGCTCGCGCGCAGCAGCAGCGCTTCGGCCTCATCGATCATCGCCGCGTCCCACAGGGCGACGTCCTGCTCGTCCAGCGGCACGTAGTCGCCGTCGGCACTGCGGCGTGCGCGCCGCCGCGCCTCCGCGTAGAGCATGCAGGCCAGCAGGCCCAGTGCTTCGGGTTCCTGCGGCAGCAGGCCGGCCACCAGGCTGGCGAGGAACAGCGCCTCGGCGGTGAGGTCGCGGCGGAGCAGATCGGTACCGCCGGGATCGCTCCAGCCTTCCGCGAAGGCGGCATAGATCGCGTCGAGCACACCGTCCAGCCGACCGGCCAGTTCGTCGCGCTCCGGAACGGCAAACCGGATGCCGGCCTGGCGGATCTTCTGCTTGGCGCGCCCAAGGCGTTTGCCCATGGCGTCGGGCGAGGCGAGGAACGCCGCGGCGATGGTCTTCGCATCCAGCCCGAGCACCGCCTGCAACATCAATGGCGCGCGGATGCCGGGGTCGATCGCCGGATGCGCGCAGGCGAACAGCAGCGCCAGCCGCCGATCCGGAAGAGCCGCATCATCGGTCGTCGCCGACACTGCTTGGTCGAGTTCCGCCAGCACCTGCAACTGCGCGCTTGCGGCCTCGCCGCTGCGCCGGCGCCGGATGCCGTCGATACCCTTGCGCCGTGCCACGGTCAGCAGCCAAGCCTCCGGATTCGCCGGACAGCCGTTGAGCGGCCAGTCCACCAGCGCGGCGGCGAACGCATCGGACAGGGCATCCTCGGCCGCCGCCACGTCACGCATGGCGGCGGCCAGGAAGGCGACGAGCTTGCCGTAGCTGCGGCGCGCGACGGCGTCCGCGGTACGGTGTGCCTGCGTCGCGCCGTCCAACGCTACATGCTCCAGACCGGCCGCACTTCGATCGTGCCGTGGCTCGCGCCGGGGCAGCGGGCGGTCCACGCGAGCGCGGCGTCCAGGTCCGGCACGTCGATCAGGTAGTAGCCAGCCAACTGTTCCTTGGAATCCACGTAGGGGCCATCCAGTACCTGCGATTTCCCGTCCGCCACGTGCACCGTGGTCGCTGTCGAACTGTGCTGCAGACGGTTCAAGCCGACCAGCACGCCCGCGGTCTTCAGCGCCTGCGTGTACGCGCCATAGGCCGCGACGGCCTGTTGCTGTTCGGCCGGCGTCATGTCCGACCAGCCGTTCTCGTTTGAATAAAGCATCAGCAGGTATTGCATCGGGATTCTCCGCAGTGGGTGATCGGCGGGCGAATGCGTCGCCGTTCCGATGACGCGCGAGGTTCGATCATTTGGACAAGCCCGATCTTATCGGCGCGGAAGGCCGCATGAGCCAGCCCGACGAGAAAGCCTGACCGAGGTGGCTTGCCCGGACTTGACCGCCCGCATTTTGCTGACTAAAGTCAGGAAATGGACGAGCATCAGGTCGAGCAGGTCCGCAGCTTCAACCGCGCGGTGACGCGCCGGATCGGCGTGCTCACGGACGACTACCTCGGCCGTGGCCGGCCGCTCGCCGAATCGCGGTTGCTGTTCGAGATCGGCCGCGGCGGCGCCGAAGTGCGCGAGCTGCGGTCACGCCTGTCGCTGGACTCGGGCTACCTGAGCCGCATGCTGCGCTCGCTCGAGGCGCAGGGCATCGCCCGGTCGCGACCCGCACCGGGCGATGCGCGCGTGCGTCGGGTGACGCTGACCGCGAAGGGGCGCCGCGAATTCGACCTGCTGGACCGCCGCTCGCAGGAGTTGGCCGACGGGCTGCTGGCTCCCCTGCCGGAAACCCAGCGCCAGCGCCTCGTCGCCGCGATGGCGGAAGTGGAGCGGCTGATGCGTGCCGCCTCGGTCACGGTGGAAGTGGCCGATGCCGCCGGTGCCGACGCCCGGGCATGCATCGACGCCTACCTCGCCGAGCTCGCCGTGCGTTTCGACGCCGGCTTCGATCCGGCCCGCGGGCCATCGGCCGATCCGCGGGAACTGGTGCCGCCGTCGGGATTGTTCCTGCTGGCCCGGTTGGACGGCGAGGCGCTGGGTTGCGCCGCGCTCAAGCGCATCGGCGAGGGCGTCGGCGAGATCAAGCGCATGTGGGTGTCGCCCGCCGCACGCGGACTGGGCATCGCGCAGCGCCTGCTCGATGCGCTGGAGCATCACGCCGCCGCGATGGGGCTGTCCATGCTGCGGCTGGATACCAACCGCACGCTCACCGAGGCGCGCGCCCTGTATGCCCGCAACGGGTATCGCGAGATTCCTGCGTACAACGACAACCCGTACGCGGATCACTGGTTCGAGAAGCCGCTCCAGGCATCCGTACGCAGCTAGCGGAGGCGCTTGCTGACCGACGCCGGTGGCCGCCCCCGCTGCGCGTCGACCATCGCGATATCCCGCGCGGCCCACACGGTCCGCATCGTTTCCGGGCGCCATTTACGCCGCAGCATGGATCGAACAGCGCTGGACCCTGCTGACGGAAGGTGCCTGCGTTTTTCGCAATAGGAATTGCAGCCATCGTTACAGCAAGGAGCAACGCGATGCCGACCCCGCTCGAAACCTACCTCATCGACCTCCGGGCAGCCGGCGGCCTCGCCCTCGACCGATCGCGATTGGCCATCGGCGCCGACAACCAGTACGCCACTCTGCTGCGTGCCGGCGTCCAGGCGCATGTCAATGCAAGCTCGGGCGGGAAGATCGTCCCCAATTGCCTCGCCTGGTTTCTTCTGGAAGCGGGAAAGGCATGGTCGCAGGAGGCGAACGACCAGTGGCTGGACGGCGCACTGGCCGACTCGTCCGGAGCGGTGCCGACGCACTGTTACGTCTACCACGCCAAGATCAATGAGGCATTGAACGCCGGCAAGGTGGATGGGGCCGTTACGGTTGCGGCCTTCAACGAGAAGTACGCCGGCAACAAGAACTCGAGCTACGGCGAGATCGTCAAGGTCCTTGGTGCCGGCTATACCAAGGTCAAGAGCCCCTGCAAGGGAGGCGGCGTCCGGCTGAGCAAGCCGGCGTGAGCCACGCAGGCCCTGTGCCGGAGGGGTGAGCGCCGCTCCCTGCGTCGCTACTGCGGCAACACGCCGATGGTTACCAGCCAGGTCTTCGCCAGTTCGGGCCAGCCGGAAACGGGAAGCTTCGTTTGGCGCAGGCCGAAGGCATGGCCGCCGTGGGCGTACAGGTGCATCTCCGCGGGCGCGCCCGCCTTGGCGAGCGCGGTGTAGTAGACCAGCGCCTGTTCCACGCCATCCACGTGGTCGTCCTCGGCCTGCAGGACGAAGGTCGGCGGCGTGTCGCGGGTGACCGGCACGTTCGGGTTCAGCTTGCCGTCCATCGCCAGGTGGCCCGGATAGATCGCCAGGGCGAAATCCGGGCGGATGCTTTCCGTGTCCGCCGTGTCGACCGGCTTGTACAGGCGCTGCTTGTAGCGGGTGCTCGCTTCGGCGACCAGGAAGCCGCCGGCGGAAAAGCCCATGACGCCGATCCTGTGCGGATCGACGTGCCACTCCCTGGCGTGGTGGCGCACCAGGCCGAGCGTGCGCTGCACATCCTCGAGCGCAAGCGTCGGCACCATGTAGTTGTGCGGGCGGCAATCGCAGTGCCAGTCGTAGGGCGGGCCCGGCACGCGGTACTTGAGCAGCACGCAGGTGATGCCGTTGGCGGTCAGCCAGTCGCAGGCCTCGGTGCCTTCCAGGTCGATGGCCAGGATCTCGAAACCTCCGCCGGGCAGCACCACGACCGCGGCGCCGCTGTTCCTGCCCCTGGGCGGATAGACGGTCATCGTCGGGCGCGTCACGTTGGTCACCGCGGTGGCCGGCCGTCCCGCGATCAGGCCTGTGCTGACCGTCGCCTTTTCCGGCCCAGGCACCGGCTGTTCGTCCGGTACCGCGCCCGGCCAGATCGGCACCTGGGTGTGGCCCGGCGCGGGTTGCCAGGTGCCAGGTCCAGCCTGCGCGCCGGTGGCGGCAAGCAGCGTGCACAGCGTTATCAGCAACGTCCTCATCGCGCGTCCCTCCCCAGGAAAGGCTGGATCATGATCTCCCGGCGAGGCGGCGAGCGGGCGCAAATCGGGCACGAACGGGCAAGCGGACGCCGGGTCGTCGCCGATCCGGACGTTTCAGGCCGGGTCGTCCGATCCGGCCTGCTGTTCCTGGAGCTTCGTCGGCCGTCCGCTGCGCTTGCGGATCCACAGGTTGATCAGCTCGACGAACACCGAGAAGGCCATCGCCGCGTAGATGTAGCCCTTCGGGATGTGCCGGCCGAAACCGTCCGCGATCAGCACCAGCCCGATCATGATCAGGAAGCTGAGCGCGAGCACCTTGACGGTCGGATGCCGCTCCACGAAATCGCCGAGCGGCCTGGCGAAGGCCAGCATGAAGCCGATCGAGATCAGGATCGCCGCGACCATTACCCAGCGCTCGTCCACCATGCCTACGGCGGTGATGATCGAGTCGAGCGAGAAGACGACGTCGAGCAGCATGATCTGCACGATCACGCCCCCCATCGAGGCGGCCGCCGCTCTTGCCGGATTCGCGTCCGCCGCCGCGCCCTCGAGCTTCTGGTGGATCTCGTGGGTGGCCTTGGCGATCAGGAACAGGCCGCCGCCGATCAGGATCAGGTCGCGCCAGGAGAACGCCTGGCCGGCGACCGAGAACAGCGGGGCGGTCAGCCCGACGATCCAGGCGATCGCCATCAGCAACGCGAGCCGCGTGACGGCTGCCAGCGCGATGCCGAGCCGGCGCGCCTTGTCGCGCTGCCCGGGCGGCAGCTTGGCGGCCAGGATGGAGATGAAGATGATGTTGTCGATGCCCAGTACGAGCTCGAGCGCGGTCAGGGTGGCCAGCGCAATCCAGATCTCGGGGTTCAGCAGTGCGTCCATCGATATTCCACTCGCGGGATGGGCTCAAGGGGTGCCGGCCCCGGGGAGAGGGCCGGCGGCGCGTCGCAACGGCAACTAGAAATCGAACAGCTCGCCCAGCAGCGACTTGTGCCGCTTGCGGCCGTGCTTGTGGCCGTCGTGGTAGCCGTGGTCGTGGGCGGGAGGGTAGGGCCGTCCGTTGTACGGCGGTGCGGTCCCGGCCGCCGTGAAGGGCGCGGCAGGCGGTTCGGCCCGCTCGATGAGGCGGTCGAGCTCTCCGCGGTCCAGCCAGACGCCGCGGCAACTGGGGCAGTAGTCGATCTCGATGCCTTGGCGGTCGGTCATGGCGAGGTTCACGGTCTTGCATACGGGGCACAACATGCGTCTGTCTCCGGAGTCCTGCCGGATCTGCGGCACGGCTGCCGCACGGTCCGGTGTCGACCTGCGGGCGTCGGCATGCATGGCGTGGTGGCATGCCGGAACCCGCGGGCCAGGCCGCAGCGGACATGCATCGGATGGACGCACCTTCGCCGCGGAACGGCGAAGGTCTTGCTCACAGGCCGGATCGGCCTGCTGCTGCACCGGAGCCTGGGCTAGTCAGCCTGGCTCGTCATGACGGCGTCAGCACGTGGGAGCTACTCCCCTTCGGGATCGAAGGCTAGCACGGAGACCAGCGCCGATGGCAACCGTCGACGACGGCGATTCACGGCGGAGTCCGGCAAGTGCTGCGCTGGCGACGCGCGCACGTCCGGTCGGTTCGTGCGGCCTAAGCTTGCAGGCAAGCGGGCTTTGGCGCAGGTTTCCGTGTCGATCGACACGATGGAGGACCGTGGCATGAACCTGCTCGACCGGCCGGTCTGGTCCAGCCTCTGCACGGCCCACGCGGAACTCTCGCTGGGCGACGACCTGGCGCGGCGATACGAGCCGGACGTCAATCGCTTTGCATCCGCGCGCGACGACAGCGAGGCCGCGCTGCAGGCTCTGGCGCGGCTGGTGCAGCCATCCGATCCCGTGTTCGTCCTGCAGGTGCCGGATATCCGCATTCCCTCGGACCTGATCGCGATCAGGCAGGCCACGGGTGTGCAGATGATCGCCGAGGCGGCGGTGGCGCCGCCCGACGAAGCGGCCGACATCGTCGCGCTGTCCGATCGTGACGCGGCGGAGATGCTGGCCCTGGCCACGCTCACCGAGCCTGGCCCCTTCCTGCGCCACACGCATCGCATGGGGTGCTTCTTCGGCATCCGCATCGACGGGCGACTGGCGGCGATGGCCGGCGAGCGGTTCCACTTTCCGGGATACACCGAGGTCAGCGGCGTCTGCACGCATCCCGACTTCCGCGGGCGCGGCCTGGCCAAACGCCTGTCCCGGCATGTGGCCGCGGGTATCGCGGCGCGCGGTGAAACGGCTTTCCTGCATGCGTGGAAAAGCAACGAGGCCGCGATAGCGCTCTACCACGCGCTCGGTTTCCGGTGGCGATACGACGTGAACGTCGCCGTGCTCGAACGCGTATCGGACAGCCCCGCTCGAGGGCACGATTAGCGACGTCTCAGGGCACTGCATCTCCCTGCCGTGACGCCGCACACACCCGGTTCACGCCGCAGTTCCGTTACTGGCGGCGCGCCCGCGATGGCGCGCCGTTACGATGCCATCGCGCTGTCATCAGGCGCTGCAAGGCTTGGGGGAATACATCCACAACGAGGGGAGTCTCGACATGCATGGATCACGTCGCGCCATGGGGATGGCGCTATGTCTTTTTGCGGCCTCGCTGCCTGCGCTGGCCGCCGACCTCACCATCAGCAATTTCCGGGTGCGCGGGCCGGCGGGCGGCAACGACGAGTTCGTCGAGCTGCACAACGGTTCGGGTGCGCCGCTCGCGGTGGGCGGCTACGCGCTGCTCGCATCCAACGCCTCGGGCACCACAGGCACCCGCGCGACGCTGCCCGCGGGCACCACGATCGCGCCGGGCTGCTACCTGCTGCTGACCAACAGCGCCAGCGGCGGCTACTCGGGCAGCGTGGCTGGCGATGTCAGCTACAACACCGGCATCACCGACACGGGCGGCCTGGCCATCGCCGACGCCGGCGGCCAGGTCGTCGACCAGGTGGGCCTGAGCAGCGGCTCCGCCTATGGCGAGGGCACGCGCCTGGCCTCGCTCGGTTCCACCAACGCCGACCAGTCCTACGCGCGTATCCGCGATGCGGCGGGCAACGTGCAGGACACCGGCGACAATGCCGCCGACTTCGCCTTGCAGGCGCCCTCGCAACCGCACAACAGCAAGGGCGGTTGTTCCGACGTGGGCCTGAGCGTGTCGGTAGCCGACGCGGCGGTCGACGAGGGCGACAGCGGCACCACCGCGCTGGTGTTCACCCTGAGCCTGAGCAAGCCGGCGCCGGCCGCGGTGCAGGTGCGCTTCACCACCGCCGACGGCGCCGCCACGGTGGCCGATGGCGACTACGACGCAGTGGACGAAGTCGTGCCGTTCGCGGCCGGCGATTCGGAACAGAAAGTCACGGTCGCCGTGCACGGCGACACCACGGTCGAGCCGGACCAGGATTTCGCCGTGCACCTCAGCGAGCCGTCCGCCGGTCTTGCCATCGCCAGAGGCGATGCGATCGGCGGCATCCTCAACGACGACGCGGCACAGGTGGAAATCTTCCAGATCCAGGGCAGCGGTGACCGCTCGCCGTTCGTCAGCCAGCCGGTGATCACCCGCGGCAACGTCGTCACCAGCGTCGGCCCGTCCGGTTTCACCATGCAGACGCCCGATCGCCGCGACGACCACGACCGCTACACCTCCAATGGCGTCTACGTGTTCACCGGCAGCGCGCCGCAGATGGCCGTGGGCGACGCGGTGGACGTGCGCGCAAGGGTGTCCGAGTACTACGGGCTGACGGAGCTGACCGGCGCCACCATCACCGTAACGGGCACCGGCCAGCGCCTGCCGGCGCCGGTCGTGTTCGGGCGCAAGCTGCCGTCGAGCGACCCTGGCCACCTGTCCTGCGGCATGACCAACTTCGAATGCTTCGAAGGCATGCGCATCGTGGTGCCCAACGGTATCGTCGACCGCGGCAACCAGCGCTACGGCAGCGACCCGTTCGCCGAGGTGTTCGTCAGCGCCAACGGCACCCGCTCGCTGCGTTCGCCGGGCGTGCCGTTCGGTACCGAGCCGTCGGACATCCACTCCGGGGTGTGGGACGGCAATCCCGAGGTGTTCGAGATGGACGCCGACGCGCTCGGCGCCGTACCCGAAGGCACCGGCATCAACGGCGGCGCGCGCTTCATGGCCGAGGGCGTGATGAGCTACAGCTTCGGCGACTACGACTTCCAGCCTACCAAGCTGCGCATCCTCGATCCCAACACCTTGCCGCGCCCGGTGCATGACCTGAACAACGCGCACGGCTTGCGCGTGGGCAACCTCAACATGCTGCGCCTGTGCGATACCGACGGCGGCAACAGCCAGTACGAGTGCGGCGACGACGGCACGCCGACCGAGGCGGACCTGAAGCTCAAGCTCGAGCGCCTGTCAGCCTACATCGGCGGCGTGCTCGAACTGCCCGACGTGCTGGCCGCCGAGGAAGTGGAGAGCCAGGCGGTGCTGCAGCGATTGGCCGACCAGTTGGCCGCAGACTGGCACGTCACCTACAGCGCCCACCTCGTGGACGGCCACGATCCCAGCGGCATCGACGTGGGTTTCCTGGTGCGCACCGACCGCGTGCGCGTGGACGAGGTGACCCAGCTCGGCGGCGACGCCACCTGGACCGACCCCGGCACGGGCAAGACCGACTTCCTGCACGACCGTCCGCCGCTGCTGCTGGAAGCCACCATGCTCGACCGCAACGGGTTCTCGTTCCGGTTGATGGCGGTGCACCCGAAGTCGCGCATCGGCGTGGACAGCGGCGCCGACGCTCCGCGCAATCGCGAGAAGCGCTTCGAGCAGGCGAAGGACATCGCGCAGGACGTGCAGAACCTGCAGACCGACGCCAAGTCGGCCTACGAGCCGCTGGTGGTGCTGGGCGACTTCAACGCCTATCAGTTCACCGACGGCTGGGTCGACGTGGTCGGCGCCATCGCCGGCACCTACGACGACAGCGCCAACCTACTGAACCTCGGCGGCAACATCGTCAAGCCGGCGCTGTGGAACGCGGTGCAGTCGGTGCCGGCGAACGACCGTTACTCGTTCATCTTCACCGAGCAACTGGGCGCCATCCAGGGCTACGCCCGCAACGGCTCGTTCGACTCCGGCCGTGACGTGCCGGTGGCGCAGGTGCTCGACCAGGCCTTGCTCGACCGCCTGGCCCAGCGCTGCTTCCGCAGCTTCCAGTACGGCCGTGCCAATCTGGATGCGCCGGACCAGACGCAGGACGATGCCGCCGGCTATCCCGACATCCGCAAGGCCATCGGCGTGTCCGACCACGATGGCTTCGTGCTCGACCTCGCCTGTCCGGGGTTGTCGCACAGCGCCCACTGAGGGTGGCGTCGAAACAGTGATGAAGGAAGGCCCGCCAGCGATGGCGGGCCTTTTTTTGGCCAGCGGAAGCCGTCGATCGCGGTCGATGTGCGCGAATCCTGACGTCCTTGGCATTACCGGCCGCCAATCGTAGTCATCGGCTGACAGACACGCGCACCGGGCCGCGGCAAGCTTGTTTCTCCTACGGAAAGCCCGCCACCAGGAGCTGCCATGAAACGCATCAGCATGACCGCCATCGCCTTCGCCCTGCTTGCCTGCGGGGCGAAGGCAGGGGCGACCGACAGCACCAGCGAATTGATCCGGCGCGATGCGCCGAAGGGGATCACCGAGGCGTTCTATGCGTGTATCGACAAGGCGGGTTCGGCCGATATTGAGCAAGCTGCGTGCCTGTCACAGGAACGGGAGCGGCAGGATCACCGCCTCAACAGTACATATCAGGCGCTGCTGCGCAAGCTCAATGAGAATCAAAAGAAAGGCCTTGTCGACGCAGAACGCAGCTGGCTTAAATTTCAAGACAAAACTTCTGAATTTGAAGGGTCGATCTATGGGAGCAACCTTGTCGATAACCTTCAAATTGAAGAGAACGAGCTTTTTTCGATTTGTCGTCGAGCAAACGAGCTAGACGAGTATTCGGCTATCGCTGACGGTTTGTAACACCGCATTTCAGTCTCGCTCGTTAAAGGAGTAACGGCATGCCTGGACCGAATACGCACGACCTTGATGCCCTTGCCGGCGCCATGTATTTCATTGTGGGGCGAGCTACGGAGGGTGGCCCCTTTCCGTATCATCTGACTATCGCGGGCATCACTTTTAAAGGAGCGGAGCCGAACTGGGGCGATACCGCTAGGGTCGCGGTCAACAGTGGCTACTCGCTTGGCACCATTCAGGTCGACCTCGGACAGCGTGGGACCTGGCCTCTAGGGGCAACGAAGGACGCGCCCCTGCAGCCCGGTCAAGTCACTTATGTGGATGGTCTCATCTCGCAGGTGGCGAGCTACGCAAAAGCACACCATCTCAAATTCCCTTCAGACACTACGGAACTTCGTGCTCAACTGCTCTCGCACGGAGACGGCAAGCGGCACAGGAGCACCCTGGTTTTCATTGACCCGGACGTGCGAGACAGCATCAACGCCTGGGCCGGATCAGGGGAGGGACAAAGCTGGATCCATCGGAACATCGACTACCCGCAGATTCGCAGTGCCACGCAGGCAGCTTTGGAAATACTGGATGCCGCAGGCCGAAATATTCCTGAAGATCGACGTTTGGAAACCATTGCCATACTTACTAAGACGGCGAATCAAAGACCCGCGGCATTGGCCGAATTCCGCAGCGTCCTGTTGCAGGGAGGGGATTATGATGACGTAGTCGCTAAGGCTAACGAAATTACGCGCCGCCATCACAACTACGCAGCCCCCGCAGCTGCCGCTGCGGCTAGTCGTTATGTGAATAGCTACGCCGATAGTGATACATCTGCCGCGCTGGATCGCGCACAAGCCAAAGTGGCCTCCGTGGGTTTCAATCCTTCCACTGCCTCGACAGATCCCGATATCCGGAAAACATTGAAGACCCTTGGCCTTGATGACTCGGTTCACGTTCTACGCCAAGGCTCCCGCGGCGATCAGGTCATCGCTCTGCAAACCGATCTTGCCAAGCTGGGCTTCACCGATGCGCGCGGCATCGTACTCAATGCGGACGGCGCGTTCGGCCCCGGCACTCGGGCGGCGGTCGAGACGTTCCAGCGAACGCACGGGCTGAAGCCCAATGGTCTTGCTGGTCAGGAAACGCTGAGGGTCCTGCACGAAGCCACGCGCCGGCAGGCGGCCAGTCTGGCGGATGCCGGCCATCCGGGGCATTCGATGTTCTGCCAGGCGCTCGAACGGGTCCACGCCATCGATGCACGGCACGGGCGAACCCCCGACGCCTTCTCGGCCAATCTCGCCGGATCCCTGGCAACGGCGGCTCATGTCCAGGGCCTCGAACGGATCGACCACGTGACCCTGGGCGAGGGTGCAACGCGCGCTTTTGCGGTCCAGGGAGATTCGCGCTCGCCGCTCAGGCAGATCGCCTGCGTGGATGTCATGCAGGCCATCACCACGCCGCTGGCGCTCAGCAGTAGCGAGTTCCTGGCAGCTTCACGGACGAGCGACGAACAACAGGCGCAAGGTGTCCAGCCGCAGTCGCCGCTGGTGCAGTCGCCACTCGAGGGCATGCATCGATAGCGGTCGTGGCCGCATTGGCATGGCGGTGATTTGCGCGCGACCATGTTCGTCGCACCGCATAGCGATCGCCGTCCAAAAAGGCGGCCAGGGAGAGAACCATGAAGCACAAGTTCAAGGTGGGCGACCACGTGCGCTGGAACTCCGAAGCCGGCCACGTCGAAGGCACCATCACCAAGGTGCACACGCACGATACCCAGTACAAGGGCCACACGCGCCATTGCAGCGAAGAGGACCCGCAGTACGAGATCAAGAGCGACAAGACCGACCACATTGCCATGCACAAGGGTGGCGCCTTGCAGAAGGTCGATTGAGCTTCCCTGGCCGAATAGGATTTGGTCGGATCGGGCGCATCTGACTCGGGACGCGCGCAGGCAGGTTATCCGCGGAGACAGTCCCGCCAAGGAACCGCCGCGCACACGATGGTCAATGGCATTCGGGCGGGACGTAGATCGTGGCGCGCTGCTTCACCAGCGGCAGCCACGCGGGTGAGTTGTCGATGCCCGGATTGAGCTCGAAATCGCGCTCCCCATCCGTGATGCCCAGCTTGCTCCAGCCGATCTCGCCCGGTCCCGGCGCCGACAAGGGCTTGCACTTGTTCTCGCGCATCAGGTTCTGCAGGGCGTTGCCGATCGGCGGGCAGGCTTCCCGGTAGAAGGCGTCGAACGGCTTGTCGCCGGCGTGGTTGCGCATGCCCACGAAGCCGACCGCCACCTTCTTCACCGCGTCGTAGGTATTCATCTGGATGGTGGCCTGCAGCCGACCCATGCCCAGGCCGCAGTGGGTGCGCCGGTCGAGGTAGTGATCGGCGTAGGCCAGGTTGATGTCGTTGACCTTGGAAGTGATCGGCGGCAGGCCGTCGACCGCCCAGGCGGGATCCTTTTTGTCGTCCCAGTTGCGGTTCCACATGATGCACATCAACGCGATGTAGCTGACCACGCCGCAGGACGAGCCGCGCCACGCATAGCCATGTTGCCTGGACACCGCGGACGCCCTGTCCAGCGCGGCTGAGACGTACTGCCAGCACGGATCGGTGGGACTCTTGCTGGCCATGGCTCCTCCTGTGGCGTTTGCCGGCCTGGGTCAACGCGACGGATTAGAACACTTCCGGTTCTGCCGTGTCCCTCCCGGAACAGGACGCCTGCTGACTTCGGCAGGCGGTGCTACGAGTGTGCAGGATGGTCCCAAAAGCTTTTGTTGGCTGACCACCGTCAGCGGCGCGCAGTAGGGAAGGGACCTAAAAGGCGCACGATCCTGCGTTCACTTTGGAGGCTGGCTTCCGGCGGATGCCCACGGGTGCACGGAGTGCTAAGTTCCGGGGCTTGCCCACCTGCTGTCGGAGCTCCCATGTCCCGTGCCACTCCCACTGGTTCGCCGGTCGCCAGGCTTCGCCGCTTTCCGGCGCTGGCCCTTGCCGTGTCGATGGCTTTCGCTGCAGGCACCGCCTGCGCGCAGTCGCGCAGTGCCGACGTGCCGCCGCCGCAGGACACACCTTATCCCGGCACGGTGGCGATCCACGTCGATGCCAGCGACACAGCGCAGGGCATCTTCCGTGTCCACGAAACGGTGCCGGTGCAGCCGGGCGCGTTGACGCTGCTGTATCCGAAGTGGATCCCCGGCGACCATTCGCCGAGCGGTCCAGTCGCCATGCTGGCGGGGCTCAGGGTCAGTGCCAACGGCAAACCGCTGAAGTGGACGCGCGACAAGTACGACGTATATGCCTTCCACCTCGACGTTCCAGCCGGCGTCTCCTCGGTCGACGTGGACTTCCAGTACCTGTCCAGCCGCGACGGCGGCTACGAGATGACCGACCGCATGCTGGACCTGGAGTGGAACAAGGTGGCGCTGTATCCGGCCGGCCATTTTTCGCGTGGCATTACCTTCAAGCCCAGCGTAACCCTGCCGCAGGGATGGCAGTTCGGCAGCGCGCTGGAGACGGCCTCGCGCTCGGGCGATACCACGACCTTCAAGCTGGTGCCGTTCAACACGCTGGTCGACTCGCCGATCTATGCAGGGCAGTACTTCAAGCGCGTCGACCTCACCCCCGCGGGCGGTGCGCCGGTGCACCTGGACATCGTCGCCGATGCGCCGAAATACCTCGAGATGACGCCGGAGCAGGTCAAGGTGCATCGCGCGCTGGTGGCGCAGGCGGCCAAGCTGTTCGGCTCGCACCATTACGACCACTACGACTTCCTGTTCTCGCTGTCGGACCAGTTGGGCGGCAATGGCCTGGAACACCACCAGTCCAGCGAGAACGGCCTGGGCGCCGACTACTTCACCGCCTGGGCGGACTCCGCGCCCGGCCGCGACCTGCTTGCGCACGAGTACACGCATTCGTGGAACGGCAAGTTCCGCCGACCGGCCGACCTGTGGACGCCCAACTTCAACGTGCCGATGGGTGATTCGCTGCTATGGGTGTACGAGGGACAGACCCAGTACTGGGGCTTCGTGCTGACTGCGCGCTCGGGCATGTGGTCGCCGCAGGAGTTCCGCGACGCGCTGGCCATGGTCGCGGCGAACTACGACCGCAACCGCGAAGGCTTCCAGTGGCGCACGCTGGAGGACACCACCAACGACCCGACCGCCGCGCACCGCACCGGCCTGCCGTACCGCAGCTGGCAGATGAGCGAGGAGTACTACAGCGCGGGGCAGATGGTCTGGCTGGAGGTGGACGCCAAGCTGCGCTCGCTCACGCATGACAAGAAGTCGCTGGACGATTTCGCGCGCGCCTTCTTCGGCGTCGACAACGGCAGCTTCGTCACCCGGACCTACACCTTCGACGACGTGGTGGCGGCGCTGAACGGCGTGGCGCCCTATGACTGGGCGAGCCTCCTGCGCGCGCACGTCGATACGCTCGACCCGCCGCTGCTGGACGGCCTCGAAGGCACCGGTTGGAAGCTGGTCTACACCGACCAGCCGAGCGCCTACGAGAAGCAGTACGACAGCCGGCCGCAATCGCCGCGCCACCTGTTCAACGTCACCTGGTCGATCGGCCTGACCATGGGCGCGGATGGCGAGATCAACGACGTGCGCTGGGACGGTCCGGCCTTCAGGGCCGGCGTGAGCACCGGCGCCACGATCGTGGCGGTGAACGGCAAGGACTATTCGAAGGACGTGCTCAAGGACGCGATCGCGGCGGCAAAGGGCGGCAAGGAGCCGATCAAGCTGCTGCTGAAGTTCCAGGGCGGCTACCGGACCGCGGCGGTGGATTACCACGGTGGCCTGCAGTATCCGCACCTGGTGCGGGTGGAGGGCACGCCGGATTACCTGAGCCAGATCATCGCACCGCGCCGGTAGGGCTGGCGTCGTTCGGGCGAGGGGGTTCGTCGCGCCTTTTTTTTACGCCGCCAGCGGGCGATAGTGGGCTGAATCACCACCCAGGTCTTTTCTGGTCGAAGGCCCCGGGATCCAGCGACCGTATAAGTTAGCGCGTCGGGCTTTTCGGCTCCATGCGAAGCGTCAAGGCAAAACCCGTCCGGCAATTGGTGGAGTGGAATGCGTGGTGCCGTTGCACTCTATCCGCATGGTGTCTGGCCTGGTTTCGGAAGGGGCAAAGCGCGGATGCCTCACGTCCAAGGCACCCACTCCAGCTTCGTCAGCTTCAAAGTCGCAGGATCGTAGTGGGCCTCATAAAGCGGTAGCGCGTCGCGCGGTTTGCCTTGGAGATGGCGTCGAACCTGGATGCCCAGGACAATTTTCCCGCCGCCCACGCCAATCGAATCGAAACAACAGCTGTCTCCTGGCACGAAGAAATTCGAGTCCCGATAGGGATTGGTGATGCGTGCGCGAATTTCGCCGGGCGGACTCAGCACCACTACGTTGTCGCTACCGAATCGATCGGCGCTTTGAAGCACCACGATGCCTTGTCCATCCGGCAGCGGTTGAGCCGTCAAGGTAGCGCTGCCATCGACAGGTCGGGTGTACACCCGACCTTCGTGCGTCCACTCGAACGCCTTCGGATGGAATGCCGGGTCGTTGATCTGGTCCAGCAGCAGGACCGACGCGATGTATCGTCCTTGTTCGCTTCTGGCACCATTGAATCGGACGACGATGAAGTCGCTGACCATTACAGACCGAGCGACTTCAGGAGGTCACGTTCTTTCGCCGCGTATTCGGCAGGAAAGTCCGACCGTCCGGATGCCAGTCCGTCGAATTTCGAGGCGAACTGGATCAACTGCGTCATCGCCACCTTCGCGTAGATGAAAAGGCCGCTGGACCGCGGCAGGTCCGAGCCGAGGATCGAGTCCAGCCTGTACTTCTTCCTGATTGCATCGAGCTCGTGCATGTCGGCTTCGAAGGAGCGGTTCGCCAATATCCGTCGCGCCATGCCGAGTTCGTATACCTTGCCGTTCCGGTCGGTCACGTTCGCACGAATGGAGGGGTGGTAATACTGTTCGGTACCGATCACCAGCCCAATGGAACCGTCAGACAACACGGCCTGGTAATCCTGGTCGTCTTCCACCGTGAAACCGAGGCCTTTGAGGTCCTGTAATGCGGATTTCAGGGCCGTGCCGTAGGGCTCGATCATTTCATTCTCCCGGTTTGGCCATCAAACCCGTACTTGCATCATAGCGGTAGCCATTTTTCGCCAGGTACTGCATTTCACGGCCGAAGCCTGTGAGGCTCCCATCCTGCTTGACGAGCACGTCCAGAGTCGGTCGCGTTGCGATATAGATGGGGTCGCCGCGACGCATGGCCGCATCCAGGAAGGGCGCGTTCACCTGTGTCCAGAACTGTTCGGGCGTCCGGGTGCTGAACATGGAGTCAGGAACGTTCAGGACGTTGAATCCGCCCGGCTTTGCGCCGAAGTTCGTCGTCTTCGGATAGGCAAGCTGGCCGTTGATGATGCCGTTCATGTCCGAGGAAAAGCTGCCCAACACAGTGGTTGTCTTTCCTTCGGACGGCCGAATGGAAATACCGCTCGAGGTGGAGATGCTCTCCGGGACCTTTCCGTATTTGCCGCCAGCAGAGGGCTTTTTGGAGTCGCTGGCAGGGGGCGTTTTCGTGCCTGATGTGCCGGCGTCCTTGGGGCGTGCTTTTCGAACTGGGGGCGATGCGCGTGGTGCATCGGTCGCGCTTCCCGTGGCGACCGGTGACTCGGCGGGCTGCAAGCGTGGTTCCGCTTTGAGCTTGCCCTCGTTCTTCACCAGCCACCGGGAGAATTTCGGCCCGAGCTTGCTGGCGCGCACGCTCTGGGCCAGTTCGCCGACACTGCCGCGCCCTTTGGACAGATAGGCCACGATGCCGACGAGCAACAGCACGAACATCGCCACGTGGCCGCGGGCCAGGGTCTGCGCGGCGCGGCCGATCGCGGCGTGGTCCTCGTGCACGGCCTGCCGTGGCAGCGACGCTGGCCGCGCGGCGCGCCAGGCTTCCTGGATGCCTCGCCAGTAGATGCGCACGATCCGCGGCATGTCGCGCACGATGTAGGTGGCGATGGCCTCCAGGCCCATGAAGGCGAGGATCCACTCGCCCAGTTGCGCGCCGGCAGTGGCGCCCAGTGCCGCGCCAGGCAGGGCGCCCACGCCCGCGCCGCCGAGGCCGCCTGCGATGCCGCCGATGAGCGCGCCTCCCCCGGTGGTGGCGACCATCACCAGCAGGCATTCGCGGAGGATCGCGACGATGCCGCCGATGACGTCTTCCAGTTCGAGATCATGGAACTCGCGCAGGATCTCGCGTACCGCCAATCCCTCGGACTGTGCGAGTGCCCGGCGCAGGCAATCGGTGCGGGCGAGCAGCAGCCCGGCTTCGTCGCGCGCGCTCGCGATGGTGCTGGCGACCTGGTGTTCCAGTTGCTGCCACGAGCTGCGCATCCCGCCTGCCATCGTCATCCCTTCCGTGGGCGTGCGGCCCGCTACGGGCCGGCGCGCAGGATACATGGGCATGCCGGTTGCCTGGCAAATCGCTGCTCATGGCATGTCGATGGGCAGGCAATTCAACGGGATCCGCTTGAATACCTTGCACAGCAATGTATAGTGCTGCCAGGTAAGTACCTGCACCCATCCCGCCACTCGCCAGGCGACGCCATGGATTTCAGCAAGGACCTGATGGCCGCTTCCTCGACCCCGATCGTGCTGGCGATCCTGGCCGAGGGGGACAGCTACGGCTACGCGATCCTCAAGCGCGTGCAGGAGCTCTCCGGCGGGCACATGCAATGGACCGACGGCATGCTCTACCCGGTGCTGCACCGGCTGGAGCGGCTCGGCCATATCGAGGCCCGCTGGGAGGTCGCCGAAAGCGGCCGCCGCCGCAAGTACTACCGCATCACGTCCGGGGGCCGTAAGCAGCTCGCCGAGGAACGCCGCCAATGGGAGGCGGTGGACGCGACGCTGCGCGGCATCTGGCACGCGCTTTCCATCCCGATCGCACGCACCGCGCCACTGCTGGGAGGAGCTCTCCGATGACCACGCCGGCCAACGCACTCTCGCTGGAAGAACAGATCGACCGCTGGCGCAGCTACCTGGCCCGTCGGCGCGCCATCCAGGCCGTCGACGTGGCGGAGCTGGAGGACCACCTGCGCGAGCAGATCGCCGGGTTGACCGAAGCGGGGCTTGCCACCGACGAGGCGTTCCTGATCGCGGTCAAGCGCATGGGCGACCTCGATGCGATCTCGCGCGAGTTCGCGCGCGAACATTCCGAGCGGCTGTGGAAGCAACTGGTGATGCCCGGCGTCGATACCGCCGCCGCGTCGGCCGTGCGCAGCGACGCGGTCGCCGCGTTCGGCTGCGCGATCATCGCGGCCGTGCTGATGAAGCTGCCGGCGTTGTTCGGGCTGGACCTGCAGGCCGATGCCGACTTCTACGCGCGCAACGTGAGCCTGTTCGTACTGCTCCCGCTGACCGCATACTTCGCGTGGAAACGCAGGCTCGCGCCCGCCACGCTGCGCTGGCTGCCGGTGGCGTTCGCGCTGGCCGCGGTGTTCGCCAATGCCTACCCGTTCGCCCCCCGCGGCGACACGCTGGTGCTCACCGTCCTGCACCTGCCGATCGCGCTCTGGCTGGTCGTGGGCATCACCTACGCCGGCGGTCGCTGGAACCAGGTCGATGGCCGCATGGATTTCATCCGCTTCTCCGGCGAGCTGTTCATCTACTACGCGCTGATCGCGCTGGGCGGCGCCGTGTTGATGGCCTTCATGGCGATGATCTTCGAGGCCATCGGGATCAAGGTCGAACCGTTCTTCCAGTACTGGCTGCTGCCCTGCGGGGCCACCGGCGCGGTGCTGGTCGCGGCATGGCTGGTGGAAGCCAAGCAGAGCGTCATCGAGAACATGGCGCCGGTGCTCACGCAGTTGTTCACGCCGATGTTCGCGGCCGTGCTGATCGCGTTCCTGGGCATCTGGCTGTTCGCCGGGCAGGGGCTGCCGATCGACCGCAACGTGCTGATCGCCTTCGACGTGCTGCTGGCGCTGGTGCTGTGCCTGCTGCTGTATTCCATCTCGGCGCGCGATCCGCGTTCGCCGCCGGGCGTGTTCGACGTGGTGCGCGTGGTGCTGGTGATCAGTGCGCTGCTGGCCGATGCGGTGGCGCTGTCGGCCATCGCCGCGCGCATTTCCGAGTTCGGCTTCACTCCCAACCGCGTGGCCGCGCTGGGCGAGAACGTGATCCTGCTGGTCAACCTGGCATGGTCGGCGGTGCTGTACATCCGCTTCCTGCGGGCGCGCGGATCGTTCGGTGCACTGGAGCGCTGGCAGACCGGCTACCTGCCGGTCTATGCCGGCTGGGCGGCGCTGGTGGTGATCGTGTTCCCGCCGCTGTTCGGCTACATCTGATCTGCCGCGCCGGGATCTTGCCCGGCGATGGCGATCCGCTAGCATCGGGGCCCTGGGGGAAAACCGGAGCGGAACATTGGCCAGGTATGGGGCGCACCCCGTGCGCGGTGCTGTGGGCGTGTGGCGGGGTGCCGGGCGGTGGCTGCTGGCGGCGCTGGTCGGGGTGGCGGCATGGGCGCCCTCGTTCGGGCAGGCCGCTGAGTACACCGTCGGTCCGGTACCGGCCTGGGTGGTTGCAGGCAAGCCCGGCATCGCCACGGCGGCCCAACGGGGCAAGAGCAGCGACGGGGTCGCCTACCTGTTGTCCGACAGCCAGGTGCTGGCTGGGGAGAACGAGCGCGTGGCCTACCACCGGCTGGTCAGCACGGCGCTCAACGCCAGCGGCGTCGAATCGATCGCGGACATCGAAATCCCGTTCGATCCGTCCTACCAGACGCTGGTGCTGCACTCGATAGACATCGTGCGTAACGGCCGGGTGATCCCGAAGCTCGCTACCGCCCGCATCCATGTCCTCCAGCGCGAGGCCGGCCTGGAAGCGCGGATCTACGACGGCAGCAAGACGCTCAACGTGTTCCTGGACGACGTCCGCGTGGGCGACACCGTCGACTATGCCTACAGCCGGATCGGCCGCAACCCGGTGTTCAAGGGGCGCGACTTCGGCGCGGTCGCGTTGCAGTACGGCACGCCGGTGGCGCGCATCCGCGCGCGGCTGCTGGTGCCGCAGGGCGAAAAGCTCACGCTGGCGCAGCGCCACACCGCGACGCCGGCGGTGGTGAGCGAGCACGATGGGTTGCGCGACTACCGCTGGAACGTGGCCGACGCGCCCGCGCTGACGGTGGAGGAGGGCGCGCCGGACTGGTACTCGCCCTACGCCGAGGTCGCCTGGAGTGAATTTCCCGACTGGGCGGCGGTGGCCCGCTGGGCGCAACCGCTCTACCAGCCACCGGCCACCCTGGACCCGGCGCTACAGGCACAGGTCGAACGCATCCGCGCGAGCGCGCCCACGGCGGCCGAGCGCATGCTGGCCGCGCTGCGGCTGGTGCAGGGAGAGGTGCGCTACCTGGGCATCGAGATCGGCCAGAACTCGCATGCGCCCACTCCCCCGGCGACGGTCTTCGCGCGCCGCTTCGGCGACTGCAAGGACAAGACGCTGCTCACGCTGACCCTGCTGCAGCGGCTCGGCATCGAGGCCCACGCGGCGCTGGTCAACACCGGCCTGCGACGTGGCATCGCCGACCGCTTGCCGAGCCCCGGCGTGTTCGACCACGTGCTGGTGCAGGCGCGCATCGGCGAGCGCACCTGGTGGCTCGACCCGACCCGCGAAACGCAGTTGGCCGACCTCGCGCACCTCTACCAGCCGGACTACGGGCTGGCGCTGGTCGTCGATGCGCGCAGTACCGGCCTCACTGCCATGAAGCAGCCGGATGCGCCCTCCGTCGCGCGCGACATCCACGTGGTGCTCGATGCCAGCGCAGGCCTCGACAAGCCGGTGCGCTACACGGTGGAAACCGTCACCCGCGGCGGGCCGGCCGAATCGCTGCGCGCGGCGCTGTCCTCGAACAGCCTGGACGACCTGCAGAAGCGCTATCTCAACTTCTACGCCAACGACTATCCGCACATCGCTGTGGCCGCGCCGATGCAGGTGCGCGACGACAAGCCGGGCAACCGCATCACCACCACCGAGAACTACACCATCGCCGACATGGCCAAGCCCGCCGCCGACGGCAAGGGCAAGGTGGCGGACATCTACACGCCCGACATCGTCGAATCGCTGCGCGATCCGCGGGTGACCATCCGCAACGCACCGCTGCAGATCGCCTTCCCGGTGGAGGTGAGCCAGCGCACCGAGATCCTGTTGCCGGAAACCTGGCCGGTCAAGGCGGAAACCACCACGGTGGCCGACCCCGCGTTCCGCTACGAGAGGAGCGTGAAGCTGGATGGCCTGCGACTGGTCATCACCCAGCATCTGCAGACGCTCACCGACGAGGTCGCGGCGGCCGACATGCCGCGCTACCTCGCCAACCTGCAACGCGCCCGCGAGCAGACAGGCTACGAGCTGTGGTGGAACAAGCCGCTGGCGGGGCCGTCGGTGCCCAGGGCATCCGGGCTGGACCGCATGAACTGGCCGGTCGCGCTGCTCGCACTCGCCATGCTCGGGTTCTTCGTATGGCTGGCCCGGCGCGTCTACCGCTACGACCCGCCGCCGGCGCTGGATCGCGGCAACCAACTGGTCGGCATCGGCGGCTGGCTGGTCGTGCTGGCGCTGGTGCTGCTGCTGCGGCCGCTGGTGTTCGGTTCGTCCCTGATCCAGTTGGTGCACGTCATGTCGGTCGACCAGTGGACGGCGCTGACCACCTACGGGGGCCCGTCGTACAACGCGCTGTGGGCTCCCCTGCTGCTGTTCGAGCTGGCCGCGGCGATCGCGCAGCTGGTGTTCTCGGTGTTGCTGCTGGTGCTGTTCTTCCGGTGCCGCAGCAGCTTTCCGCGCGTGGCCATGGTGCTGCTGGCGGTGGCGCTGGTGATCCAGGTCGGCGATCTGCTGCTGGCGAAGCTGCTGCCGACCATCACGGTCAATCCGAAGGACGTATCGCAAGCGGTCGGCGCTGCTGTCGGCGTGGCGCTGTGGTCGGGCTACCTGTGGCAGTCCGAACGCGTGAAGTCGACGTTCGTCCGGCGCCATCGCGTGGATGTGCCGCCGCCCTTGCCGCAGGCGAGGCGCGTGGTCGCGGAAGAGCCGGTGGCAGTGGTCGATGAAGCCGGTTGATCGTTCCCGTACGGCAGTGGTGCTGGCCAGGCCTGCCCCTCCGCGCAACCGATGGCCGGTTTCGAAGCACCCACGGTGCTGGCCTGCCACGGCAGCCACACGTAGTCCGATCCAGCCAGGAACAGGGGAATTCCGATGAGACTGAACGCACCCTCCAAGGCACCGCTTTTGCACTTCGTCGACATCTACGGCAAGCGCGTCGACATCGGCGGATCCGGGCGCCGCACCCTGCTGTGCTTCTTTCGCGACGCCGCCTGTCCGTTCTGCAATTTCCGCATCTACGAGCTGACCAGCCAGCATGCGGCATTGCAGGCGCTGGGCCTGGACATCGTCGCGGTGTTCACCTCGACGCCGGAGGCGGTGCAACGCTTCGTGGCGCGCAAGCCCAGGCCGTTCAGCGTGATCGCCGACCCGACCTCGCACGCCCATGAAACCTACGGCATCGAGCGTTCGCTCTGGCGCAAGCTCAAGGGCATCGTCACGCGCGTGCCCACGCTGATCAAGGGCCTGCGCATCGTGGGACTTGCGGGCCTGAACACCACCAACCTGATGCCCGCGGACTTCCTGATCGACGAGCACGGCAACATCGCCGAGGCCTACTACGGCGGCGATGCCGGCGACCGCATCCCGCTCGATCGCGTGGAGCTGTTCCTCGCGCGGGGCCTGATCGCGCGGGTGTCGGGCAAGCCGGCCGAGTCCGCCGTTTCGCCCTGAAGCAGGAGCGGGCGAGGCGGCCGCCGGAGGTCCCGGCGGGCGCGTGCGCGCGGGCGTCAGCGGCTCTCGTGCCCGGCGATCGCGGTGGCATCTGGCGGCGTGTCCGCCGGCCGCGGTTCGATCATCACCAGCGGCGCGCCGGCATAGCGGTAGTCCAGCGCATCCTGCAACTGGCGCAGCTTGTCGACCCGCGCGCAGAGCGCCTGGGCCTGGCGCTGCAGCACGGCGCTGCGTGCTTCGACCAGCTTGTCCACTTCACGGTCCACGCGGTCGGCGCGCTCGTCCAGCCGGTGCGCGCGTCCGGTGAACACTGCCCACAAGGCGCTTCGCACGAGGCCGTGGGCCGCTTCCTCGGCCGCCTGCGTGACGTCCGCTTCGAACGTTTCGGCGAACTCCTGCTGGTTCCAGCGGCCTTCGCCGAGGCTGCCTCTGATGTCGTCCAGCGCGCGGTCGCGATGGCTTTCGATCCGGCGCGCCTTGCGCTCGCTCCCGGTCATGGTGCGGATCACCCCGGCCAGCGCATCGAAGGTGAGCTCGACCGAATCGTGGGCGATGCCCGCGACCTCGGGCATCAGGACGCGCGCTTCCTGCTCCATCTCCCGCAGGCGCAGCGCGTCGTCGTCGTCGATGGGCTGCGGCTGGCGGTCGACGCTGAGCGAGCCGTCGTGGATGAAGATCTCGCTGGGCGAACCGCCGTCGCGCCGTAGCCAGACGCCCGCGTCATCGATCCGCACGTCGTAGGGCGTGGCCAGGCCGCACGATTGCGCGGAAAGGTCCGGCGCCTTCGCAGTGTCGGCGCGCGCCGCACCGGCGGCGAGCGCGCACAGGCCGGCGACGATGAGGATGGCGTGGCGCATGGCATTCCATTGGGATCGATGGTGGAACGATCCTGCCCCGCCCAGCGCGGGCGCACGCGTGCGAAAAGTCATCCCGCCGTCCGGCGCCATCACGGCGGTTTCCCTGTATGCCCGCCGGCACGCTGGCATCCGGCGGCCCGACCGAGGTGCAGCACACCCCGTGAGCCTTCCGGCCCGCCGCCGGACCACCTGCAACGATGGCCGCGATCGCGTTCTCCGCCGCAGTTCCCCTACTATCGCGCCATGAATAATCCCGCTTCCCTGGCGACCAACGACACGCGGCGCGGCAGCCTTGCCTGCGTCGGCATGGGCATGACCCTCGGCTCGCACCTCACGCCGCTGGCGCGCAGCCACATCGAGCAGGCGGACGTGGTGTTCGCCGGGCTCTCCGACGGCATCGTGGAGCTGTGGCTGCAGCGCATGCACCCGGACGTGCGCAGCCTCCAGCCCTATTACCGCGAAGGCAAATCGCGCCTGCAGACCTATCGGGAATGGGTCGAGCTGATGATGGCCGAGGTACGCGCCGGCAAGCGCGTGTGCGGGGTGTTCTACGGGCACCCGGGCATCTTCGCCTGGTCGCCGCACAAGGCCATCGAGGCGGCCCGCGCCGAGGGCTTCCAGGCGCACATGGAACCGGGCGTGTCCGCCGAGGATTGCCTGTACGCCGACCTCGGCATCGACCCGGGCCGCTTCGGCTGCCAGCACTTCGAGGCAAGCCAGTTGCTGTTCTATGAGCGGCGCATCGATCCCACCGGCTACCTGGTGCTGTGGCAGGTCGCGCTGGTCGGCGACCGCTCGCTCGGGCGGTTCGCAACCGGCCCGGCCTACCGCCAATTGCTGGTCGACCTGCTGGTCCAGGACTATCCGCCGGAACATGAGGTGATCATCTACCGGGCTGCCACCCTTCCGATCGAGGATCCCGGCATCAGGCGCGTCGCCCTGCGTGACCTTCCCCACGTGCCGATGAGCGCGGAGGAAACGCTGGTGCTTCCTCCGGCCTTTCCGCTCAGGCCGAACCGGGCCATGCACACGCGCCTTGCTGAACTGGATTCGATGGAGCAGGCCGGATCAATCGCATAATAATGGACAGGGTCCGAACGGACGCCGGGGGGCGGCCCACACGGACACGTTCCGAATCAGGGGGCCCATACGGGGTCTTCGCTACTGCCACGCACAGGGGAACAACGATGACAGACACTATCGAGCTGCTGGAAGCGATCGGCCGCGACGCCACCTTGCGCCACACGCCAGCTGGCGAGATGGCGCAACTGCTTGAGCGCGCGCAGGCGTCCGCGGCGCTGGTTGCGGCGGCCGCATCGGGCGACAGCTCGAAGCTCGCGGCGGAATTCGGTCAATTCCCCAACCAGTCGCCGCAGGTCAGCCAGATGCCTGCCCGCGAAGACGAGGAGCCGGCAGAAGACGAGCCGCTCGAGGTTCCTGTTCCCGGCAGCAAGTCCTAGTCTGCCAGGGCACTTCGCCATGACCCGGCCATCAAGCCGCGTCCGCGCCTGGCCCATATGGGCTGGGCTGGCTTGGTGCCTGCTCGCTCAGGCTGGCCATGCCGGTGCACCTGCCCTGGATCCGGGTCCGTTTCTCGAACAGGCTGAAGGTCTTCGGACCCGGGACCACCCGCAATTCGTGGCGATGCTGACCCGGATCCACCGTGAAGCACCACCTCTCACGCCGGCCCAGCAATGGCAGCTGCGTTACCTCGATGCCTGGGAAGCCATGTTCGAGGGCGACTACGCCTCCTCGGAAACGCGGCTGCGCGAGATCATCGAGCACTCCGGCAACGACGTGCTGGCAGCGAAGGCGTCGGGGTTGCTGCTGAACAATCTGGCGCTCAACCGCCGCTACGAAGACGCGTTCACCCTGGCCAATAGCCAGGCCTCCGGCCTTGTCCGGATCAAGGATCCACAGGCTCGATTCCTGCTCCTGTCGGACCTGTCGCAGATGCTCAACCTGGCTGGCCAGACCGATCTGGCGATCCAGTACGCACGCATGGCCGAGCAGGCCATGCCGCCCGGCGAGGATCTGTGCCGGCCGTTTTCGAGAGAGGTCGCTGCGCTGTACAACGGCAAGCGGTTGACCTCGGCCAGCCCGGAACTGCAGCGTGCCATCAGCGTGTGCGAGGTCGCCGGGCAGCCGGTTTTCACCCATACGATGCGACTGGTCCTGGTCAGCCTCTATCTGGAAGAGGGCAAGCCGTCCTCGGCGCTGGCGCTGCTCGATCGACTCTCCGCTGGCATCCGTGCCAGCGAATACTATCCGCACATCCTGTCGGCCAAGGTGCAGCGCGCGCAGGCGCTGGCCGCGCTCGGTCGCGACAAGGACGCGAGAGCCGCCGCCCTCGCCGCTGCGGCAATGGTCAAACCCGGCAGCATCGACGAGCTGTTGGCTGAGGCCTACGAGGTGCTCTACCGGATCGCGAAGAGGCAGGGCAACGATGCGGCCGCGCTAGCCTACTATGAGAAATACGTCGTCCAGGACAAGGGCTACCTCGATGACATCAGCGCCCGGACGCTGGCCTATGAAGTGGTCCAGCAGCACACGCTTGCCCAGAAGCTCGAAACGGAAAGGCTGAGCAAGCAGAACAACATCCTGCGCCTGCAACAGGCGCTGGACACCAAGGCGGTTGAGACCAGCCGGCTCTACATCGTGCTGCTGCTCTTGGGCCTCGCTTCCATCGTGCTGTGGCTGTTCCGGCTCAAGCGCTCGCAATTGCGCTTCAAGAAGCTCTCGCGGCAGGACAGCCTCACCGGCATCCTCAACCACCAGCATTTCGTCGGCCAGGCGGGCCGCGCCCTGCAGACGCTGGAGAGGCGGGTCGGCCATGCCTGCCTGGTGGTGTTCGACCTCGACCACTTCAAGCGCGTCAACGACACCCACGGGCATGCGATGGGCGACGAGGTGCTCAAGCGCGCGGTCGCCGTCTGCCAGCAGCAATTGCGCCCGTCGGACGTGTTCGGCCGGCTGGGCGGCGAGGAGTTCGGCATCCTGCTGCACGAGTGCTCGCGGCACCAGGGCATGGAGATCGCCAATCGCGTCCGTGCGGCGATCGCGGAGATGCCGATCCGTGGCGACGACTGCGCCATCGCCGTCTCGGCCAGCGTGGGCCTGGCCTCGACGGACACCTCCGGCTACGAACTGCAACGGCTCTGCAAGGAGGCGGACGCGGCGCTCTATCGCGCCAAGCGCGCCGGCCGCAATTGCGTCATGGGCGATATCGAGATCGACGGCGCGATGGCCCGGGCCTGAATCTGGGGCCGGTTGTCGATTCCTCCGCCTGCTTTTCGTCGTTCCTGCGCCCGCGGCTGATGGCCGCTTCCTGATGGACGGAGATTTCCCATGAGCGAGCAGACCAGGGTGCAAGGCCCGGCCTCGTATTTCCCCTCGATCGAGCAGCGCTACGGAAAGCCGGTCAGCCACTGGTTGGAGCTGCTGGCCAGCCTTGGCGAGCGCAAACACGCCGAGCAGGTGGCATGGCTGAAGGCCGAGCACGGCATGGGACATGGCCACGCCAACGCGCTGGTGGCCTTTCATCGCACGCGGGCGTGATTGCGCTGTCGCCGTCGCCCACGCATGCCGGCGATTGTGCTGCATCCTGCGCCGGGCGGATGCGACCCGGCGCATGAGCGCCGGCGCTAACGTCGTATCGCCAGCACGCCATCGAGCGCCAGCTGCGCCTTGAAGCCGGCTTGCTCCAGTCGCCTGGCCACCTCGCGAGGCACGTCGCGGCCGCTGGTGAGCCGGTTCGGGCTGCCGGTGTAGTGGAACAGGCGGCCGCCGCGGCGGAGCACGCGCGCGAGCTGGCCGTAGAACGCCTGCGAGTAGAGCTCGCCGGCGATGCCGAAGCGCGGCGGGTCGTGCAGCAGCGCGTCGACCGAAGCGTCGGCCATCTGCGTGATCGCTTCGGATATGTCGGCATGGGCCAACCGCAGGCGGCCATCGCTGGCGTCCGGATCGGACGACCACGGGTTGAGCGTGCGCAACCACAGCACGTCGGGGTTCTTCTCGAACGAATGGATGCGCGCCACGCCCGCCTCCAGGCAGCAGGCGGCGAAGTAGCCCAGCCCGCCGCAGGTATCGAGCACCACCTTGCCGCGCGGTTCGACCAGCGCCACCTTCGCGCGTGCATCCTCGAGCGGCGACTGCTTCGCCGTCGGCAGCATCTTGATGCCGTCGATCTCGAAGGTGGGCGTGCCCCATTCGGTCGGCACCAGTTTGATCAGCGAGCCGGCGTAGCGCGACACCGGCTCGAACGATTCGCCGTCCCAGTGGTAGATGGTGCGGTCCTTGAGTCTGTCGGGGTACGGGTAGGACCGGCCGAGCCATTGCCACGCGTCCGGCTGCAGCTGCGCGCGGGTGCGCGAGCGCTCCAGGTCCAGCGAGCCCTGCCACTCGTTCGAGCTCGCCTCCCGCGCGGCGAGCAAGGCATCGGCGACAGGGCGCGTGAGCAGGGGGCCGGAATAGTGCGGCACGTTGGGCGATCTCCTGGGCTTGCGCGTTGCAGCTGCGCGGGACTGCGCATCGTAGAGCAGGGCGCGTCCGCACTGCTGTTCGTTCGCAGGAGCGGTTGTCACTTGTCGCTCCACTCCTCTGCGAAGAAGTGAGGGGAACCATCGCGGTCGTCAGTCGCCCAGCTTCTCGATGACGTTGTCCAGGCTTTGCTTCACCCCGTCGATGCCCGCCCACGGGTCCTTGCGCAGGCGTTTGAGCCGGGCCGGCAGGCTGCGGATGTCGAACTGCGCGCCGCTCCTGATCCTGCCCAGTTCCTCCCAGCGCAGCGGCACCGCCACCGGTGCGCCGGGACGGCCGCGCAGCGAGTAGGACGCCACGGCGGTGGCGCCGCGGCCGTTGCGCAGGTAGTCGACGAAGATCTTCCGGTTGCGCAACGACTTGGTGCTGACCGCGACGAACTCCAGCGGATGGGCGCCGGCCAGCGCATTGGCGAAACCTTGCGCGAACTGCTTGACCGTCGCCCAGTCCGACGGCGGATCGAGCGGCAGCACCACGTGCAGGCCCTTGCCGCCGGTCGTGCGCAGGAACGACTGCAGGCCGAGGTCGGCCAGCAGCTTGCGCACCAGCCGTGCCGCCGCGACCACGCGTTCCCAGCCCACGTCCGGTCCGGGGTCCAGGTCGAAGACCACGCGGTCGGCCAGGTCCGGCGTGTCCACCCTGGCGCCCCAGGGATGGAACTCCAGCGTGCCGTACTGCACCAGTTCCATGATCGACTCGGGCGACTCGGGATAGAGGTAGACGGCCGCGGCGCCCGTTTCTTCCTTCAGCTTCACGCTGCCGACGTGCTTCAGGCCGCCGGAGGGAATGTGCTTCTGGAAGAACGAGGGCTTGTCGATGCCGTCCGGATAGCGGATCACCGAGGTGGGACGGTTCAGCACGCCGGGCAGGAACCAGTCCATCACCGCGCGGTAGTAGTCGGCCACGTCCTGCTTGGTGTAGCCGTCGGCCGGGTACACCACGCGATCGGGATGGGTGATCGTGATGGCCGCCGGCTCGGCCGCGGCCGGTTTGCGTTTCGTCGTCTTGCGCCTCGTCGCAGGCGGCTCGGGCGAGGGTGCGGCGCGATCGCTGTCGCGCAGGTCCCCCGGCGTCTTGTCCGGGCGCATGGCCTTCAGGCTGGGTTGGCGCAGCAGGCCCTGGTTGCCGATGCCGCGGTAGTTGATTTCGGCCACCGCGGTGGGCTCGATCCACTTGACCGCGCGCGGCGCATCCTGCGGATTGCGCACGCTCGGCTTGCTGCCGCCGCCGGTGGCCAGCGTGCGGCTCAGTTCCAGCAACTGCCGGTGGCTGAAGCCGCTGCCGACCTGGCCGACGAAATGCCAGCCGCCGCCTGGCGCCGGCTTCGCAAGCAGCAGCGCGCCGAAGCCCTGCCGCCCACCCTTGGGCGCGGTGTAGCCGACCACCGCGAACTCGTCCGACTCCACCCGCTTGATCTTCAGCCAGTCGTCGCCACGGCCAGGCCGGTAGCGCGAGTCCACGCGCTTGCTGAGGATGCCCTCGAGCTTCTGCGCGCTGGCCATCGCGAACACCTGGTCGCCGTTGCCGATCACGTGGCTGCTGTAGGAAAGATGCGCGGGCGCGTCTTCCAGCAGCGCTTCGAGGATCGCCTTGCGTGCATGCAGCGGAGTGCCGGAGAGGTCATGGCCCTCCAGGAACGGCAGGTCGAACAGCATGTAGGCCAGTGGCGCATTGGCCTCGCCGGAGAGCGTCTTCTGCAGTGCGTTGAAGTCCGACTGCCCCTTGGCGTCCAGGGCGATCAGCTCGCCGTCGAGCCGCGCCGAGTCCAGCCCGAGCGATTCGATCGCCTGGCGGATGTCGGGGATCTTGTCGGTCCATGACAGGCCGTTGCGCGACCACAGTTCGACCGCGCCTTTGTAGACCGTGGCGAGGATGCGGTAGCCGTCCCACTTCACCTCGTGCAGCCATTGCTCGCCGACGGGTGGATTCTCGCGCAGGGTGGCCAGCTCGGGCTTGAAGAACTCGCCGCTGGCCTTGGCCTTCTTCGCGCCTTCGGCGCCGGCCGCCAGCTTGGCCGCGCGAGAGGTGCGGTGTCCGGCGACCGGCACCTTCCTGCGCTTGCGCGTGTCCAGCGTGGCGGCCACTTCCTTCGCGCCACCGCTGCGGCCGGCGGCCGCCTTGGTGCTGGCGATCATGCGTGCGTCGAGCAGGTCGTCCGCTTCCACGTCGCTGGCGTAGGCGTCCTTGTCGTGCATCAGGAACCATTGCGGCTGCTTCGCCGGCTTGCCGCTGCGCACCAGGTGCCAACTGCCCTTGAGCCGGGTGCCGAACAGCTCGAAGCGCAGGTGGCCTTTTTCCAGTTGCGCCTCCGCGTCGTACGGGGTCGACCACACGCCGCTGTCGAAGGTGTCGACATGCCCGCCGCCGTAGGCGCCTGCCGGGATGTCGCCCTGGAACTTCGCGTACGAGATCGGGTGGTCTTCCACTTCCACCGCCAGGCGCTTGACGTTCGGGTCGTAGCTCGGCCCCTTCGGGCAGGCCCACGACTTCAGCGTGTCGCCGACCTGCAGACGGAAGTCGTAGTGACGGCGGCTGGCGTGATGCAGTTGCACCACGAAGATCGGCCGCCCGCCGTTCGCCGCCGAACCTTCCGAACGTGGTTCCGGCGTGCTGTCGAAACGCCGCTTGCGATCGTATTCCCTGAGGCTCAACCGGTGGCTCCGCGAAGGCGACCCGGTTGTTGTGGCATCGGCGTCGTGAACCCCGGGTGGAGCGGGTGCAACGCCCTTGCTACGGAGCTGCGTATGCGATCCAGCCCTTGAACGTCAGGCCTGCATAGAACAGTTCAACCGCCTCGAAGCCCGCTTCGTGCAGCAACGCGACGTCCTGCTCCGGGTCGAGCAACGGTAGCCGCGTGCCTATCGCATCGCCCGCGTGCCTGGCGTCGGATGGCGGGACGCCGGATGATGCGGCGAAGGCGGCGTATCGATGCAGCCAGCGCGCCTTTTCGCGGCCGCCCTGGGGAAAGCTGTGGTGCGCGACAACGAGCGGCGCACCCGGCTTCAGGCGCCGCCGCAATTCCCGCAGCGTGTGCAGGCGCTCCGCGGCAGGCAGGAAATGCAGGGTGAGCAGGCAGGTGGCGCCATCGAAGGGACCTTCCGGCGCCGTGTCGACGTAGCCCTCGACGAGGTCGACGTTCGCGGCGAGCGACCCCAGCGTGGCCTTGGCCAGCTTCACCATTTCGACCGACGGGTCGACGCCAACGAAGCGCCACGACGGCTGCGCCTGGACGAACACCTTCAACTCCAGGCCGCCGCCCGCGCCGAGTACCAGAACGCGTCCATCCGCGGGCACGAACTCGGCGAGCAGCAACGCTGCCATCTGCTGAAGCGCATGAAAACCGGGTACGAGCCTGACGGGGCCGTCGGCATACCGGGCGACCGCTTGCGGATCGGAGAATGGGGACACGTTGCGGACCTGCCTCTGAAACCAGTGTTCGGACGTGCCGGATCCCGACGGGCCAGCTTGCGGATGCGCCAGCGAGCGTCGTCAGCGGTTGCGCGGCTTGGTGTCCGGAGGCAGGCGCGGCGGCGGCGAGCCAGGATGGTCCGCCTCGCGGACCGAGAACGATGCCTTCCGGTAGGTTGCCGAATCCTGCGGCCTGGCGGCGGGCTGCTTGCCGCCGTAGATGCTGTGGATGTCGGCGACCGAAACCGGGCGTTGCTTGTGCGGCATGGAAGGCTCCTGGCCGGAGTGGCCGGTGGCGAAACGATGGGAAGACCGCAGACACGGAGGAATGACGGCGGGTGCCCGTGCCCGTCGCCCGACCATGCGCCTCCTGCCGTTAGCAAAGAGGTAAGCCGGCAGCATCGGCCCGGTCGTCCGGTCGTCCGGTCGTCCGGTCGATGGTCGATGGTCGATGGTCAGGCCGGAGCGTCGGACGATCCGGCCTTCCAGTAACCGGTTGCCCTGATCCAGTCCTTGGACACGCCCCGCTGGTCCAGCCATTGGCGCATGGCGCGGACGCGCGTGGATTCGGCTGCGATCCAGTAGAACGTGTCGCCCTGGCCGGTCGGCAAGCTGCGCAGCGCGTGTTCGAGCGCGCCTTGCCCCGCGGCGGCGGCAGGGTCGCGTTCCAGCCAGAGGATGCGGGCCTGCGCGCGCGTGGACAGCGGCTGGCGGTCGCGCGCATCGGCGACCTCGACCCACACCGTCGCTTGCATGCCGGCAGGCATTTCCTCCAGCCAGCGGCCGATCGCGGGCAGAGCGGTTTCGTCGCCGACGAGCACGTAGCGCTCGAAGTCGTCGGCAACGACGAATGAACCGCGCGGGCCGCCCAGGCCGACGCGCTGGCCCGGCGCGGCGTGTTCGGCCCAGCGCGCAGCCGGGCCGTCGCCGTGCAGCACGAAGTCGATGCACAACTCGTTGCGCTCGGTGACATGCCGGCGCGGCGTGTAGTCGCGCATGGGCGAGGGCTCGCGTCCCGGCGGGAAAACCAGCCCCTCGGGCCCCATGGCCGGCAGTACCAACTCGCCGAGACGGTTGGGAAAGAACAGCTTGACGTGGTCGTCCGGCGCGCCGCTGTGGAAGCCCTGCAGCCCATCGCCGCCGAAGGTGATTCGCTGCATGTGTGGCGTGAGCCGCTCCACGCGCAGGACCTCGAGCGTGCGCAGCATGACTTCCCTGCGGAGGCGTTGGTGCGCGTGTGGAGGCGTCGGCGGAGCGTCGCCCACGACGCTGACTGCCGCCCGGGTGACGGGGCCGCTCATCCGCGCTTCCTGCCCGCAGCGATGTCGGTGGCGGCGCGATCAAGGATGGCGGCGACGCGCTGCGCTTCTTCCTTGTCCCAGTCGGTGCGCATCAGCAACGCGTGCTTGAGCGCATGCATCGCCTTGCGCACCGTCATCGGCGCGGCCATCTTGGCGGCCATGCGGGCGCTGTGCTCGGTGCGCTCGGTGACCGCTTCCACCGCGTCCCGGTTCTCGTCCAGGAAGGCGCGGCCGGCATCGGTGATGCCGTAGAGCTTGCGGTTCCCCTGGGCGTCCTGGATCTCCAGGTGACCCATCTCCTCGAGCATGGTCAGCGTGGGATAGATCGCGCCGGGGCTGGGCGTGTACTGGCCGTGGAACATGTCCTCGATGATGCGGATGAGCTCGTAGCCGTGGCGCGGCTGCTGTTCGATAAGGGCCAGCAGCAGCAGCTTGAGATCGCCATGCCCGAACATCCGGCCGCCGCCATGACGACCGCCGCCGCCGCGCAGGCCGCCCCAACCGAAGACGTCGTCGCCGCCGTGGCGTCCGCCGAACGGACCGCGGCCGGCGTGGCGCGGATGCCGGTCACCGTCCCAGTCGCAGCCGTGGCCCGGGTGGTAGTGGTGGCGCATCGCCCTGAAGAACCGATGGTGCAGGTGCATGAGTATTCTTCCGATATATCTTTAGTGTGAGAAAACGATATATCGAAAGAATGACGATGACAAGGGCGTGCAGATCTGTCCCGCGCTCGCCGGTCGCGTCCGCCGCCATGGCATTCCCAACGGCATGCCTTCATGTCATGTTGTGGACTTGCGCGCGCATGGGGTGGCGCGCGTACCGACCGCAACCGGAGCATCCGTGAATCGACCGGAACACAGCCAGCCCGGCCTTGCCTGGGTGCCCGACCGGGGCGGCATGGCGCAGCGGGTGAGGGCATTCGACTGGGCCTCCACGCCACTGGGGCCGATCGCGCAATGGCCGGTGGAACTGCGCACGGCGGCCGGCCTGGTGCTGGAGTCGGGGTTCCCCAAGGCGCTGATGTGGGGGCCTTCGCTCACCACGATCTACAACGACGCGTTCCGGCCGATCCTCGGCAACAAGCCGGAGGCGCTGGGGCGCAGCTTCCGCGAGATCTGGGCCGAGGCCTGGGACGTGCTCGGTCCCATCGCCGATCGCGCGTACCAGGGCGTGCCGACCTACATCGAGAACTTCGAGGTGGAGCTCGACCGGTTCGGGCGCCCGGAGCCGGGCTGGTTCACCTTCTCCTACCATCCGGTGCGGATGGCCGACGGCCGCGTCGGCGGCGTGATGGATACGGTGGTCGAGACGACGGCCATGGTCCGCGCCCACCGCGAAGCGGAAATGCTCCGCGACGAACTCGCGCACCGGTTGAAGAACACGCTGGCGATGGTCCAGGCGATCGCCGCGCGCAGCTTCACCGGCCATCCTGGGATGGACACTTTCCAGGCGCGGCTGCGCGCGCTCGGCGAGGCCTACGACGTGCTGCTGCAGCAGCGCTGGGGCGCCGCGCCGATGCGGCGCATGATCGACACGCTGCTGTCGCCCTACGGCGACCGCATCGTGCTTGCCGGCCCCGACGTGCCGCTCGGTCCGCGCACG
The DNA here is from genome assembly GCF_049727805.1 of Frateuria sp. YIM B11624. Lineage (NCBI taxonomy): Bacteria > Pseudomonadati > Pseudomonadota > Gammaproteobacteria > Lysobacterales > Rhodanobacteraceae > Frateuria > Frateuria sp. YIM B11624. Next base: position 71,440 of record NZ_JBCNYA010000003.1, on the reverse strand, counting down.
ATGGTCGCGCTCTCGCTGGTGCTGCACGAGCTGGCCACCAACGCGATCAAGTACGGCGCGCTGTCGGTGCCCGACGGGAGCGTTTCGCTGCGGTGGGAGCTGGACGCGGACGGGTTGGTGATCCGCTGGCGCGAAGCGGGCGGCCCGCCGGTCGCGGCGCCGGAACGCACGGGCTTCGGCTCGCGCCTGATCGACCTGGGCTGGTCGGGCATCGGCCGCGTCGAGCGCCGCTATCCGGCCTCGGGCGTGGAAGTGGACCTGCGGGTGGCGGGCGCCGACCTGGGCGCCTGAGCCGCCCACGGCGCGCGGCTGGAGCGTGCCTGACGTTTGCGAATCGCCATGCCGGCTGCATGGCTGCGCCCGGCTTCACCCGTGGCGTGCGGCGTGGTCACGCCCATCCAACCGAGCGTTGAGCAGTCTTGCCCTGCCGGCAGGGCGGCCGCCGTCATCGCCGGTCCATCGTGACCCCATCCGTTCACCACCGGAGGATGCATGCGCCCCGACCACCAGAAACTCAATGCACAGCACAAGGAAGGCCTGAAGAACGACGCGAAGGACATCGAGAGCCGGCACCAGCCGCAGGCAGCGTCGAAGCAGGGCTATCACGCGGACGAGAGCGGGCAGGGCCTGGTCCGCCGCCGCGATGGCGATCACGACGGCAAGCGCGGGTAACCATCACGCCAACGCATGGAAGGGCCGCATCGCGGCCCTTTGCCGTGTGCGCCGGCTGCTGTCCCCATCACTCCGGCGATCCGCGCCCGCCTAGCTGCCGTAGTCCAGCTTCGGGTACCAGTCGGTGCCGCGGCCTTCCGGCGTGCAGTCGAGCACCGTCCACAACGGCATCAGATCGGGGGCGCCGCGCGGGTCCTGGCCCGGGTCGGCGCTTTCGAAACCCATCTCGCCGCTCCAGAAGTGGCGGATCACGCCATCGCGGCGGGTGAACACGTTGAAGCCGGCCTGGTCGCCGTCGCTGCCGTCGGCCGCCACCCCGAAGTAGTCGCGGCTGAAGGCGCCGTCAGGGTCCGAGTAGAGCCGGAGGTGGCGCCAGCCGCGCTCTTGCTTGAAGTCGGCCAGCCGTCCGATCGGCGAGCGCGCCACCACCGCCAGCGCGATGCGCTGTTCCATGTCGCGCGCCTCGCCGTCCCAGGCGCTGAGCAGCGAGGTGCACATCGGGCAGGGACGCGCGCGCTGCGGCCCGAACATCCAGCTGTAGACCACCAGCGTCTGCTTGTCGCCGAACAGGCCGGCGAAATCGACCGGTCCGCGCTCGCCCTGGAAACGGTAATCGCCGGTGACCTCGCCGCCCGGCGGCAGCGCGCGGCGTTGTTCGGCCACGCGCTCGATGTGGCGGCGCAGTTCGATTTCCTCCGCGAGCAGGGCCTGGCGGGCGTGGCGGTAGGCCTCGCTTTCGTTGGGGAAACGCATGGGGTTGCGCTGGGCCAGTTCGGTGGCGGGCACGAGGGATGGCTGGGTCATGTGGGGTCTCCGGTAGTCGATCAATCGCGTAGTCGATCAATCGCGATCGGGTGCGCCGAGCGGGAAATAGGAGCGGTAGGGTCGTGCCTCGTCGACCGCACGGGCGAACGACGGACGCGCCAGCAGCCGGGCGCGGTAGGCGCGTACGTGGGCGAACGACGGATCGATCGGGTGGGTCCAGTCGGCGTAGAACAGGAACGGCGCGGCCGCGCAGTCGGCCAGGCTGAAGGCGTCGCCCGCGGCCCACTCGCGGCCGGCCATGTGGCGGTCCAGCCAGGCGTAGGCCGTTTCCAGCATGGTCCGGCCCTCGGCCACGCCGTAGGCATCGCGGTTTTCTTCCGCGCGCAGGCGGTCGAACACCACCTTCTGCTGGGGCGTCGATACGTAGTTGTCGAAGAACCGGTCGAGCATGCGCACTTCCAGCGCCGCCTCCGGGTCCGCCGGGATCAGGCGCATCGGGCCGGGGTAGTGCAGATCCAGGTACTCGACCACGCAACTGGCCTCCAGGATGGTGCGGCCCTGGTCGACCAGCACGGGAAAGCGGCGCATCGGCCACAGCGCCGCCAGTTCCTCGTTAGCCTGGGGATCCTCCAGCGAGCGGTATTCGAACGGCGTGCCGTTCTCGTACAGGGCGATGAGCGCCTTCTGGCTGTAGGACGAGAACGGATGGGCGTAGAGCCGGGGCAGGGACACGGACATGGCGGATTCCTTGGGGTCGTGCATCCATGACGATCGGGCCGGCGGGAAATCGACAGTCCCGGTCGCGGACGAGCCCGCTGGTGACGCCCACCGGTGCGGGATTACTATCCGCCTCGGGGTGGGCCACGAAAACACGGAGGTCTCCATGAAAAGGTTCTGTGCGTTCCTCGTGTTGGGCACGCTGGCCGCCGGCCAGGGCGTGGCGGCAACCTCGATGTCCATCAACCACTTCACGCCCAGGGTGCTGCCCGTGCTGGTCCAGGTGGACAGCCACGGCAAGGTGACCGACGTCTCGCCCTCGGTGGAGCTGGCACCGCGCTACGACCGGCTGTTGCGCCAGACCCTGGACGAGATGATCACCAAGCCGGCGAACGACCACGGTAAGGCGGTGGCAAGCCAGTTCGTGATCAACCTGGGCCTGGAAACCGCCTCCCGGCCGGACGGCAACTACGATGCCCGTTTCGTCTACGTGTCGACCTCGCCCGTGCCGCCCGGCTCCTGGTACTGGGTGCACATCGACGGCCACCGGCTCGCGTTGAGGAGCCGCACCGACATGTCGCCGCGGCAGCGGTTCTACCAGCGTTCGCCGAGCTACTACTGGCCCACCCAGCGCAGCTACAACCCGCCGACGCAGAACGCCTCGCGCAGCCTGGCGCCGGTACGGGCGCCGGCCCAGCCGCCGCATCACCGGTAAGCCGGTCGCGTTCAGGCATCCCGGCCCGTGCCCGGGCCGGGATGATTCGAGAACACCCGGGCAGCCGCGGGCGCCGGTCGCAGCCGATCGATCGCCTCCTTGCCGCGCCGCCGTTCCGCGAAGCGGTCATTTCCGAATGTCATCAGGTCGACCTGCGCGTCGCGGGCCGGCGCGGCTTCGTGCGCGCTGCAGCCGGGCGTGTCGATTTCCCGGTGCCTCGCCCGTCGTGCCTGCAACCGCTGCAACTGCCGCGCAGCGATCACCCTGTCGAAGGAGAACCACCATGCGCTTCCTTTCCATGATCCGTTTGCAGGAAGCCGGCCGGATGCCCAGCGAACAACTGATGGCCGACATGGGCAGGCTGATCGAGCAGATGACCCGCGAGGGCAGCCTGGTCGACACCGCCGGCCTGCGCCCCAGCGCCGAAGGCGTGCGGGTAAGGCTGCGCCAGGGCCAGCTGTCGGCGGTGGACGGTCCGTTCACGGAGAGCAAGGAGGTGATCGGCGGCTACGCGATCCTCGAGGCCACATCCATGGCGCACGCCGTCGAATTGACCAAGCGCTTCCTCGCCCTGCACGGCACCGAATGGGACCTCGAATGCGAGGTGCGCCAGATGGAAGGCCACGACAGCGGGCACTGCCGCGCCGCGGAGGCGATGGCGGCCGGCGCGGCCTGAGGCGGCTGCCGCGAGGCGGTCCTTGCCCTACATTGGTGGCTCCGCCCATCGGATGCTTCCCATGCCCGAGCAGCCCCGCCTCGTCGGCCGCAGCAGTTCCCACTTCACCCGGCTGGCCCGGTTGTTCGCCGAGGAGCTGGGCGTCGCATACGCGTTCGCGCCCGTGCACGACCTGGCCTCGCGCGATCCGGCCGACTACGCAGGCAACCCCGCGCTCAAGCTGCCGGTGCTGGTGCTGCCGGAAGGGCCGGTGTTCGGCGCGGAGAACATCTGCCGCGCCCTGCAGGCGCGGGCCAGCCGGCCGCAGCGCATCGTGTGGACCGAGCAGTTGCCCGACCTGCGCGCGCGCAACGCGCAGGAACTGGTCTGGCTCGGCATGAACGCGCAGGTGCAACTGGTGTTCGGCATGCAGGTGGCGCGACTGCCCGGCGAGAACGTGTATTTCGCCAAGGCGGCCGACGGCTTCCGCAACGCCCTCGCCTGGCTGGACGCGAACCTGGAGGCGGTGCTGCACGCGCTGCCGCCGCATGACCTCAGCCTGCTCGAGGCCTCGCTGTTCTGCCTGCTGGAGCACATGGAGTTCCGCGACACCCTGCCGGTCGCGCCCTACCGGCATCTCGCGGCGTTCGCCGCGACCTGGCGCGAGCGTCCCGCCGCGGCGCGCACCGCCTACGCCTTCGACGTGGCGGCCGCTGACTGAACGCCCGCACTGCTGACACGACGATGTCAGCAGCGCCTGCGCATGCTGGGCGCGTTTCCCCGGGAGCCATCCATGTCCGCATCCAGCCTGACCCTGTACGCCACCCGCGCCGGCTTCGACCTGCCCGACACCAGCCCGTTCGTGCTCAAGACCGAGGTGCAACTGCAGATGGCCGGGCTGGCGTACGAGCGCGCGTCGGCGATTCCGCCGCAGGCGCCCAAGGGCAAGCTGCCCTACATCGACGACCACGGCGTGGTAGTGACGGACTCGACCTTCATCCGCGCGCATATCGAACGCACCTACGGCGTCGACCTGGACGCGAGCCTCGATGCGACGCAGCGCGCGCAGGCGTGGGCTATCGAGCGCATGCTCGAAGACCATCTCTACTTCGCCATGGTCTGGTTTCGCTGGCTGGAGCCGGGCAACTTCGCCAAGGGACCCGCGCACTTCGCCGACGCGGCGCCGGAAGACCAGCGCGAGCGGCTGCGTGGCGAACTGCAGGCGCGCAAGCAGGCCGAACTGCACGCGCAGGGACTGGGCCGGCACGCGCCCGCGGAGATCGCCCAACTGGGCATCCGCTCGATCGATGCGCTCGCGGTGCTGCTCGGCGACAAGCCGTGGCTGATGGGCGCGGCGCCCAGTGCCGTCGACGCCACCGCCTTCGGCATGCTGGCCTGTGTGCTCACGCCGTTCTTCGACACCCCGCTGCGGCGTGCGGCGCAAGCGCATCCCAACCTCACCGCCTACGTCGGCCGGCTGATGGCGAGCTACTACCCGGAGCACCGCTGGAACGCGTAGCGCGCGGTGGCCGCGCCGCGGTCAGTCGCGCACGCGCGCCGGGTTGCCCACCACGGTGGCGCCGGCCGGCACGTCGCGGGTGACCACGCTGCCGGCGCCGATCACCGCATCGTCGCCCACGGTGACGCCGGGCAGGATCAACGCGCCGGCGCCGATCCATACGTTGCGGCCGATCCGCACCGGACGGCCGAATTCCAGGCCGGTGGCGCGCCTGGCCGGGTCGCGCGGATGGTCGGCGGCAAGGATCTGCACGCCGGGACCGATCTGCGTGCGTTCGCCGATGCGTACCTCGACCACGTCCAGGATCACGCAACCGAAATTCAGGAACACGCCCGGACCCAGGTGGATGTTGAAGCCGTAGTCGCAGTGGAACGGCGGGCGGATGACCGCGCCGTCGCCGACCTCCGCCAGGCGCTCCCCAAGCAGTGCATGCCACCGCGCGGGGCCCTCGGCCAGGGACGCGTTGTAGCGGTCGAGCCAGCGATGGTTGGCGGCGAGCTCCGCCTGCAGCTCGGGAGCGCTGGCGTCATACAGATCGCCGGCGATCATCTTCTCCTTCTCGCTGCGCACGCCGCCTTCAGTCCTTCAGCGCACCGTCGCGCGGGTCGGTCGCGGCGTACACCGAGTCCGGATACTCGGAGTCGTGCGGATGGTGCAGGGCCTTGCGCATGGCTTGCGGCAGGTGGTCGACGTCGAGGATCACCTTGCCCTCGTGCACGTCGCGGATCGCCTCGGCCGGCAGCGTGAAATCGCCGCCGTTCTCGATGTTCACCACCAGCTCGCGATTTTCCGCGTGCACCTCGCGCACGGCGCCCACACCCAGTTCGCCGTCAGCGACGAAGACCATGAAGCCCGGTTCGATCGGTTCTTGCATAAGGCTGACCTCGCTGGGAACACCGCCCGAGTGTGGCCTCGGGCCCGTGCTGGCCGGGTGATGGTCAGGGCGACACGTCGCGGACCTTGAGTGCCTGCAACGCGCGAATGTCCGGTACGCCGATGCCGTTGGGATCGCCGCGCACGTAGTGGGTCACGTGCGGCACCGGGTCGACGAAAGCGTCGCCCAGCACGCGGGCAAGTTCGCCGCGGAAGGCGAGCATCGCGGGCAGGTCCAGGTGTTCGATCAGCGACCAGCATTCGAGCATGCCGGTGCCGGCGGGCTTGGCCTGGTGGAGCAGGGCATAGCGGCCGGTGCGGCGTGGTGTCCACTGCTGCGATTCGTACAGCGCGCGCAGCCGCGCCTCGCCGAGCCCGGCGGCGGCACGCGACATGTCCTGGCCGAGCACCGTGACGTGGAACTCCGACTTGCGCCCCAGCTCCACTCCATCGATCAGGCAGGCGCCGCCGAAAGGCGTGGCCATCAGCGCGGCCTGCAGGGGCAGCACGAACGAACGCTCCGGCGTGAAGCCGGGCCAGGGGAGGGCTGGATGGATGTTTTCGTCCATGCGCGGATGCTCGGACGGATGACGTCGATGATCGGCGAAACGCGGTCAAGAGAGGCACCCGAGGTCCGGCATCCTGTACGCTCAGCGCACTTCGGTTGCCTGCCAGGACCCATGGAACCCAGCACCCCCGCACACATCGGCCTCGCACACATCGGCGTCGTCGGACTGGGTTATGTGGGCCTGCCGCTGGCGGTGGAATTCGGGCGCCATTTCGACACGCTGGGCTACGACATCGATGCGGCACGGGTGGCGGAACTGCGCGGCGGCAACGACCACACGCTGGAGACCACCTCCGAACAGTTGCACGCCGCCACGCGGCTGTCCTTCACCGACCGGGCCGAAGACCTCGCACGCTGCAACGTCTACATCGTCACCGTGCCCACGCCGATCGACGAGGCGCAGCGGCCGGACCTGAAACCGCTGGAGTCGGCCTGCCGCATGCTCGGTCCGTTGCTGGAGCGCGGCGACCTGGTGGTGTTCGAGTCGACGGTGTATCCCGGCACCACCGAGGAAGTCTGCGTGCCGCTGCTGGCCGAGGGCTCGGGCCTCACCTTCAATACCGACTTCTTCTGCGGCTACAGCCCCGAGCGGATCAACCCGGGCGACCACGCACGGCGGGTGACCGACATCGTCAAGCTCACCTCCGGTTCCACGCCGGAGGCGGCCGAGCGGGTCGATGCGCTGTACCGCACGATCATCCGTGCCGGCACGCACAAGACCTCCTCCATCCGCGTGGCCGAGTCGGCCAAGGTGATCGAGAACGTGCAGCGCGACGTAAACATCGCGCTGGTCAACGAGCTGGCGCTGATCTTCCACCGGCTGGGCATCGACACCGAGGAGGTGCTCGCCGCCGCCGGCACCAAGTGGAACTTCCTGCCGTTCCGCCCGGGTCTGGTCGGCGGCCACTGCATCGGCGTGGACCCGTACTACCTCACCCACAAGGCCGAGGTGACCGGCTACCACCCGGAGCTGATCCTCGCCGCGCGGCGGATCAACAGCCGCATGGGCAGCGTGGTGGCCGACCGCGTGATCCGCCTGATGAGCGAGCGGCGCCTGCACATCGTCGACGCGCGTGTGCTGGTGCTGGGCTTCGCCTTCAAGGAAAACTGTCCGGACCTGCGCAACACGCGGGTGATCGACATCGTGCGCGAGCTGGAATCCTCCGCCGCGCAAGTGGACGTGTACGACCCTTGGGTGGATGGGGCCGAAGCCGAGCGCGCCTACCGCGTGCGGCTGGTGGGCGAGCCCGGGCAGGGCTACGACGCCATCATCGTGGCGGTGGCGCACCGGCAGTTCCAGGAGATGGGAGCCGCGCGCATCCGTGCGCTGGGCAAGCCCGGGGCGGTGATCTACGACGTCAAGTCGGTGCTGCCGCAGGACGCGGTCGACGGGCGCCTTTGAACGCTCAGGACAGGTTGTAGCCGCGTTCCTCGTGCAGCGCGAGATCCAGGCCGACCAGCTCCTGTTCGTCGGTGACGCGCAGGCCGATCGTGCGGTCGATCAGCTTGAGCAGGAGGAAGCTCAGGAGTGCACTCCAGGCGAGGGTGAAGCCGACGCCCTCGGCCTGGATCCACAACTGCGCCCATGGCGAGGCGACCTGGCCGAACCCGCCGAACACGGGTGACGCCAACGGCCCGGTCAGCAGCCCGCCGAGGATGCCGGCGACCGCGTGCACGCCGAACACGTCCAGCGCATCGTCGTAGCCGAGCCGGTACTTCAGGCGCGTGGCGGTGAAGAAGCACACGATCCCGGCGGCGATGCCGAGCAGCAGCGCGCCACCCGGCCCAGCGGTGTCGGCGGCGGGCGTCACCGCCACCATCCCGGCCACCGCGCCCGACACGATGCCGAGCACGCTGGGTCGGCCATGCAGCACCCATTCCGCGGCCAGCCAGCCCAGCGCCGCGCCGGCGGTGGCGATCTGCGTGACCAGCATGGCCATGCCGGCGCTGCCGTCGGCGGCCAGCGCCGAGCCGGCGTTGAAGCCGAACCAGCCCAGCCACAGCAGGCTCGCGCCGACCACGGTGTAGCCGAGGTTGTGCGGCGGCATCGGCGTCGCCGGCCAGCCGCGGCGCTTGCCGATGACCAGGCAGGCGACCAGCCCGGCGACGCCGGCATTGATATGCACCACCGTGCCGCCGGCGAAGTCCAGCACGCCCAGGTCGCCCAGCAGGGAACCCGGCCCGCTCCACACCATGTGCGCCATCGGCAGGTAGACCACCGTCAGCCACAGCCCCGCGAACCACAGCAGCGCACCGAACTTCATCCGCTCGGCGAAGGCGCCCACGATCAGCGCCGGCGTGATGATGGCGAAGGTGAGCTGGAACATCACGAACAGACTTTCGGGAATGCTGCCGTGCAACGAATCAGGCCGTAGTCCCGCCAGCAGCGCCCGGTCGAACCCTCCGATGAACGAGCGCAGGTTGACCACGCCCGCCTGCATGCCCGCCGTGCCGAAGGCCAGCGAATAGCCGTAGAGCAGCCAAAGCACCGAGACCAGCGCGGTGATCGCGAAGCACTGCATCAGCACCGAGAGCAGGTTCTTCGCACGCACCATGCCGCCGTAGAAAAGCGCCAGGCCGGGCAGGGTCATCAGCAGCACCAGCATCACCGCGGTGAGCATCCAGGCAGTGTCGCCGCTGTCGGGACGGACGGGGGCGGCCTGTGCGAGTACCGGCATCGCGGCGGCCAGCGCCATCGCCAGGCGCGGGGCGCGGCGCGTCTTCCGCGTGGCGGCTTCAGAGCGCATCGGCGTCGACCTCCTGCGTGCGGATGCGCACCACGTGTTCCAGCGGCAGCACGAAGATCTTGCCGTCGCCCATCTTGCCGGTGCGCGCGGCCTCGGCAATGGCCTCGATCACCCGATCGACCTGGTCGTCCGCCACCGCGATTTCGATCCTGAGCTTGGGCAGGAAGTCGACCACGTACTCGGCGCCGCGGTAGAGCTCGGTGTGCCCGCGCTGGCGGCCGAAGCCGCGGACCTCGCCGACGGTCATGCCGCTGACGCCGGCATCGGCCAGCGCCTGCCGCACGTCCTCGAGCGTGAACGGCTTGATGATCGCTACGAGCCACTTCATCGCGCACCTCGTCTGCCGGCGTTTGTTGCAGCACAGCACGAGGCATGCCAGCGCCCGCGAGTCCGCGCGGCGCCCGCTGTCGCTCGCGCGGCGACCGGTCTGCCTCGTCGCGGTGCGGACCGTGCACTGTCGCGGTGCAGCGGCCTGTCGGCGTTGACGCGCGGCCGCTTAATCCGTACCATTTTGGTCTGGATTCAACCGGCCTCGCTCCCCATGCTCCGCGTCAGCCGACTCACCGATTACGCCACGGTCGTGATGACCTGCATCGCGGCGCATCCGCACGACGTGCTGAGCACGGCGCAGATCGCCGACGAGACGCGGCTGGAGCTGCCGACCGTGAGCAAACTCCTGAAGTCGCTGGGGCACGCGGGCCTGGTCGAGTCGTTCCGCGGCGTCAACGGCGGCTACCGGCTGGCGCGCCCAGCGGGCGAGATCAGCCTCGCGCAGATCGTCGAGGCGATGGAAGGACCGATCGGCATGACCGAATGCAGCGTCGAGGGCCAGTGCGGCCGCGAGTCGCAATGCGGCGTGCGCGGCAGCTGGCGGCGCATCAGCAACGTGCTGGACAGCGCGCTGCGCGCGGTGAGTCTGGCCGACATGCTGCAACCGCCGCGTCCGGCGGTGGCGACCGTGGCGCTGAGCGAACTGAAGGGCAGGACCCACGCATGACCGAAACTGTCGAAAACGCCCTGCGCGACAACGCCGAGGTCGCCGAAGCCCTGGGCCGCAACTATGAGGCCGGCTTCGTCACCGACATCGAGAGCGTCAGCCTGCCACCGGGCCTGAATGAGGACACCATCCGCCAGCTCTCGGCGATCAAGCGCGAGCCCGAATGGATGACCGAATGGCGCCTGCAGGCCTTCCGCCACTGGCAGGCCATGCCCACGCCGGACTGGGCCAAGCTCAAGATCGACCCGATCGACTACCAGGCGATCAGCTACTACTCGGCGCCGAAGAAGGCGCCCAAGTCGCTGGACGAAGTCGACCCGGCGCTGCTGGAGACCTACGAGAAGCTGGGCGTGCCGCTGCACGAGCGCGCCGCGCTGGCCGGCGTGGCGGTGGATGCGGTGTTCGACTCGGTGTCGGTCGGCACCACCTTCCGCAAGAAGCTGGCCGATGCCGGCGTGATCTTCTGCTCGATGAGCGAGGCGATCCGCGAATATCCGGAGCTGGTGCAGAAATACCTGGGCAGCGTGGTGCCGCAGGGCGACAACTTCTTTGCCGCGCTGAATTCCGCGGTGTTTTCCGACGGCAGCTTCGTGTTCGTGCCGGCTGGCGTGCGCTGTCCGATGGAGCTCTCCACCTACTTTCGTATCAACGCGCAGAACACCGGCCAGTTCGAGCGCACGCTGATCGTCTGCGAGGACCGCGCGCACGTCTCCTACCTGGAAGGTTGCACCGCGCCACGGCGCGACGAGAACCAGCTGCACGCGGCGGTGGTGGAACTGGTCGCGCTGGAAGGCGCCACCATCAAGTATTCCACCGTGCAGAACTGGTACCCGGGCGACGAGAACGGCGTCGGCGGCATCTACAACTTCGTGACCAAGCGCGGCGACTGCCGCGGCGCGGACAGCAAGATCAGTTGGACGCAGGTCGAGACCGGCTCGGCAGTGACCTGGAAGTACCCGTCCGTGGTGCTGCGCGGCGACCGCTCGGTCGGCGAGTTCTACTCGGTGGCGCTGACGCACCACTTCCAGCAGGCCGATACCGGCACCAAGATGATTCACCTGGGCAAGGACACCAAGTCCAAGATCGTGTCCAAGGGCATCTCGGCCGGGCGCAGCTCCAACAGCTACCGCGGCCTGGTGAAGGTGGAAAAGGGCGCCGAGCGCGCGCGCAACTACACCCAGTGCGACTCGCTGCTGATTGGCAAGAAGTGCGGCGCGCACACCTTCCCGTACATGGAAGTGAAGAACCCCAGCGCGATCGTCGAGCACGAGGCGACCACCTCGAAGATCTCCGACGACCAGCTGTTCTACTGCCGCAGCCGCGGCATCGGCGAGGAAGACGCCGTGTCGATGATCGTCGACGGCTTCTGCAAGCAGGTCTTCCGCGAGCTGCCGATGGAGTTCGCGGTCGAGGCCAAGAAGCTGCTGGAAGTCTCGCTGGAAGGCGCGGTCGGATGACCACCGCCGCCACCCGCATGCACCCCGGCGGCACCGACCTGCGTGCCCTGCTGGCCGGGCTGAATCCGCGCCTGCACCCGATGCCGCGGCGGTTCCTGTTCGTCTCGCACGACAAGGCGGCCGCGCGCATGCAGGATGCCCTGATGATGTTCCGCGAGGACGAGGGCGCCACGCTGATCGTCGACCACGATCTCGAGGGCCCCGAACTGGTCGCCGACCGACTGCTGTGGGCGCAGATCACGCTCGGCGTCGAATCGAGCCTCGATGCGGTCGGCATGATGGCCGCCGTGTCCGCTGCGCTTGCCGAGCGCGGCATTTCCTGCAACCCGGTTTCCGCGTTCCTGCACGACCACGTGTTCGTGCCCTGGGAGCGCCGCGAAGACGCGCTCGACGCGCTCGCGCACCTCTCTGCCTGATGGATTCGAACATGCTGAAGATCGACAACCTGCACGCCCGCGTCGAGGGCAAGGACATCCTGAAGGGCCTATCGCTCGAGGTGAAGCCCGGCGAGGTGCACGCGATCATGGGGCCCAACGGCGCCGGCAAGTCCACGCTGGGCAACGTACTCTCCGGGCGCGAGGGCTACGAGGTCACCGAAGGCTCGGTGCTGTTCGAAGGCCGCAACCTGCTGGAACTGGAGCCGGAGGAGCGCGCCGCGGCCGGCGTGTTCCTGGCCTTCCAGTATCCGGTCGAGATCCCGGGCGTGAACAACACCTACTTCCTGCGCGCGGCCTTCAACGCGCAGCGCAAGGCGCGCGGCGAGGCCGAGCTGGACTCCATGCAGTTCCTCAAGCTGGTGCGCGAGAAGCTCAAGATCATGCAGCTCTCGCCGGACCTGCTGAACCGTGCGGTGAACGAAGGTTTCTCCGGCGGCGAGAAGAAGCGCAACGAGATCTTCCAGATGGCGCTGCTGGAGCCGAAGCTGGCGATCCTGGACGAAACCGATTCGGGCCTGGACATCGACGCGCTCAAACAGGTGGCCGAGGGCGTCAACGCGCTGCGCTCGCCGGAACGCTCGTTCATCGTGGTGACGCACTATCAGCGCCTGCTCGACTACATCGTGCCGGACTTCGTGCACGTGCTGGCTGGCGGGCGCATCGTCGAGAGCGGCGACCGCAGCTTGGCGCTCCGGCTCGAAGAGCATGGCTACGCCTGGGTGACCGAGCACGGCGAGCCGGCCGGGGCCTCCGCATGAACCAGCCGGCACGCCCGCCGTTCGTGGCATCGCTGGCCGAGGCGCCTTTGCCGGCCAGCGGCATCGCCTGGCTGGACCAGGCGCGACGCGAGAACCTCGAGGCCTTCGTCGCCGCCGGCCTGCCGGACACGCGCGTGGAAGCGTGGAAGTACACCGCGCTGCGCGCGCTGGCCCAGCGCAGCTTCGCCGTCGGCGATGCGCAGGCGGCCGGCCGTGCGGTCGATCCGGCCATGCTGGTGCTGGCGGGCGTCGACGGCCCCACGCTGGTCTTCGTCAACGGCATCTTCCGCGCCGATCTCTCCATGCTCGACGCGCTGCCGGCCGGCGTGAGCCTGCAGCCGCTGTCGCACGCGCTGGCCAGCGAGGCCGAGCCCTTGCGCTTCGCGCTGTCGCGCCACTACCGCGAGCCGGGCGACGCGTTCGCGCGGTTGAACGGTGCCTTCGCCCGCGACGGCGCGGTGCTGCGCGTGGCGGCCGGGGCCAGGGTGGCGACTCCGCTGCGCCTGTTGTTCGTCGGTGCGCCTGCCGGGCACGATCTGGCCTGGCACGTGCGCAACGTCGTCGACCTCGGCGAGGGCGCCGAACTGACGCTGGTCGAGCAGCACCTGGGCGCGGGCGGGCAGGCGCACCTGGGTACCCAGCTCGGCGACTTCACCCTGCACGCGGACGCGATCCTGCACCACGTCGTGCTGCAGGAGGCGGATGCCGGCAGCAGCCTGGTCCGTCGCAGCCATTACCGGCTCGACGCGCGCGCACAGGCGCACCTGCACGCGCTGGAACTCGGCGGCGTGTTGGCGCGCCACGACCTGCGCGCGGAGCTGGTGGGCGATGCGGCCGGCTTCCACAGCCATGGCGCGTTCCTGCCCGACGGGCGCCAGCACATCGATACCCAGCTGGCGATCCACCACCAGGCGCGCAACACCGTGTCCGCCTCGACCTGGCGCGGCGTGGCCGGCGGCCGCGGGCGCGGGGTGTTCCGTGGCGCCATCGTGGTGAACGCCGGCGCCGACGGTGCCGACGCCTCGCTCGCCAACAAGAACCTGTTGCTGTCGCCGCAAGCCGAGATCGACACCAAGCCGGAACTGGAAATCTATGCCGACGAGGTGAAGGCCGCGCACGGCGCCACCGTCGGCCAGCTCGACGAGCGTGCGCTGTTCTACCTGCGTTCGCGCGGCATTCCCGGCGCCCAGGCGCGCACGCTGCTGACCACCGCTTTCGCGCGCGCGCCGTTCGAGTCACTGCCGCACGAGGCATTGCGCCGGCATATCGACCAGTTGCTGTTGTCCCGGCTTCCCGCCTGAGCCTGCTCCTCTCCCGGCCGGGGGAGAGGGCGGAGCATCAGACCGGAAGTCGCCATGATCTCCATTGGGGCGAGCCCAGCTTTCCTTCACACCCGGCAGGCTAAAACGTCGTGATCCCTTCTTCACACAACGAGGCACCGATGTCCGCCACCGCCGCCCACGTGCACCCGGCGCCCGCCTTCGACGTCGCGCGCATCCGTGCCGATTTCCCGCTGCTCGCGCGCAGCGTGCACGACAAGCCGCTGGTCTACCTGGACAACGCCAACACCAGCCAGAAGCCCGCCGCGGTGATCGAGGCGGTGGATGCGCACTACCGCATGCACAACGCCAACGTCTCGCGCGCCGTGCACCAGCTCGGCGAGGAGGCGACGCTGGCTTACGAGGGCGCGCGCGACAAGCTGGCCCGCTTCATCAACGCGCCTTCGCGCAACGAACTGGTGCTCACCTCCGGCACCACCCAGGCGATCAACCTGGTGGCCTACAGCTTCGCGCTGCCGCAGCTCGAGCCCGGCGATGCGATCCTCACCACGCTGATGGAACACCACGCCAACATCGTGCCGTGGCAGCTGGTGGCCCAGCGCAGCGGCGCCGCGGTGAAGTTCGCACCGATCGACGAGCGCGGCGAGCTGATCGTCGAGCGTTACCTGGAGATGCTCACGCCGGACGTGAAGCTGGCCTGCCTGGCGCACGTCTCCAACGTGCTGGGCACGGTCAACCCGGTGCGCGAGATCGCGCGCGAATGTGCGCGCCGTGGCATCCCGCTGCTGGTCGACGGCTCGCAGGCGGTGCCGCACCGGCCGGTCGACGTGCAGGCGCTGGGTTGCGATTTCTACGCTTTCACCGGGCACAAGATGCTCGGTCCCACCGGCACCGGCGCACTGTGGGCACGCCGTGCGCACCTGGATGCGATGCCGCCTTTCTTCGGTGGCGGCGACATGATCCGGCAGGTGCGTGTGGACGGCACCACCTTCGCCGATCCGCCGCACAAGTTCGAGGCCGGCACGCCCAACATCGCCGGCTTCGTCGGCCTGGGCGTGGCGGTGGACTACTACCAGTCGATCGACCTGGCCGCGAGCCACGCCTGGGAGCAGGAACTGCTGGCCTACGCCACCGGGCGGTTGCGCGAAGTGCCCGGGCTCCGGCTGTTTGGCGAGGCGGCGCAGAAGGAGCCGGTGATTTCCTTCCTCATCGAAGGCACGCAGTCGACCGACCTGGCGACGCTGCTGGACCTCGAAGGCGTGGCCGTGCGCTCGGGCCACCACTGCGCCCATCCGCTGATGCAGTACTACGGCGTGCCCGCCACGCTGCGTGCCTCGCTGGCGTTCTACAACACGATGGAAGAGGTCGACGTGTTCGTCGCGGCGCTGCAGAAGGTGCGCAAGCTGCTGATGTGACCGCTCGCCATCGCAGGGTGGGCTGAAGCCCCCCTACGGGTTTGCCGGGGCCACTCGCCATACGGTGTTCCCCACGTCGTCGGCGACCAGCAGTGTGCCGTCCTTCGCCACCGCCACGCCGACCGGCCGTCCTTGCGCGCGCCCGTCCTTGTCGACGAAGCCGGTCAACACGTCCTGCGGCGGGCCCGCGGGCTTGCCGTCGGCGAACGGCACGAAGATCACCCGGTAGCCGCTCAACGGCTTGCGGTTCCACGAGCCGTGCTGTCCCACGAAGGCCCCGCCGCGGTACTGCGGCATCAGTCCGGCGTCGTAGAAGGCCAGGCCCAGCGAGGCGGTGTGCGCGCCCAGGGCGTAGTCGGGCACGACCGCGCGGGCGACCAGCGCGGGATCCTGCGGCTTCACCCGTTCGTCCACGTGCGCGCCGTAGTAGCTGTAGGGCCAGCCGTAGAACGCGCCCTCGCGCACCGCGGTCATGTAATCGGGCACCAGGTCGCTGCCCAGTTCGTCGCGTTCGTTGACCGCCACCCACAGCGCACCGCTCTGCGGCTGCCAGGCCATGCCGACCGGATTGCGCAGGCCGGTGGCGTAGACGCGGGTGGCGCCGGTGGCCGGATCGATCTCGAGGATGCGCGCGCGATCGCGTTCCACCGCCAGGCCGTTCTCGCCCACGTTGCTGTTCGAGCCGACGGTGACGTACAGCCGCTGGCCATCGGCGCTGGCGACCACGTTCTTGGTCCAGTGATGGTTGATCGGGCCGGCCGGAAGCGCGGCGACCTTGGTGCCGGCGCCATCGATGCGGGTTTCGCCGTTGCGGTAGGAGAAGCGCAGCAGCGCATCGGTGTCGGCCACGTACAGCGCATCGCCGACCAGCGCCATGCCGAAGGGCGAATGCAGGCGGTCGAGCAACACGCTGTGCGTTTCGGCCACGCCATCGCCGTCGGCGTCGCGCAGCAGGGTGATGCGGTCGGCGCTGGGCACGCCGGCGCCGGCGCGCTTCTGCACCTTGCGCATCACCCAGCCCTTGAGGCCCTTCGCATCCTGCGGCCGCTGTGGCGCGTTGGTCTCGGCCACCAGCACGTCGCCGTTAGGCAACACGTAAAGCCAGCGCGGATGGTCCAGACCGCGGGCATAGGCCTGCACGGCCAGCCCCGGTGCGGCAGCGGGCATGGCGCCCGGTGGCCAACCTTCGGCCGGGGCGATGTGCACCGTGGGAATGAGCGTGCGATCGGGCGGCGGCAGCGTGGGATCGGGGCCGATGCCGGCGGTGACCGGCAGCCGCGCGCGGACGCCGCAGGCAGCCAGCACCAGCAGGCAGGGGACCAGCCACAACGGGCGGCGGATGGATGGCACCGGAACGCCTCCAGGGGAGCGGCCAGTGGAGCGTTTGCGGCAGGAAAGCAGCGTGAAGCGCCGGCCGTGGTCCTGTCCCAGGTCATCGCCCGCTGCACTGCCGTCGCTATCATGGGCGTATGACGACGCCTGTCCCGCCCCGCTTCCGCACGGCCACCGAAGCCGATATCCCTGCCATCGTCGCGCTTGTCGAATCGGCCTACAGGGGCGATTCGGGCCGTCGCGGCTGGACCACCGAATCGGACCTGCTCGACGGCCAGCGCACCGACGCGGCCGATGTCGCCGACGCGATCTCCCGCCCGGACAGCCGCATTGTGCTGCTGGAACGCGACGGGCGCCTGCTCGCCAGTTGCCATGTCGAGCGCAGGGGCGAGGCCAGCTACTTCGGCATGTTCGCCGTCGATCCCGCGCTGCAGGCCGGCGGTCTGGGCAGACTTTTGCTGGGCGAGGCCGAGCGCATCGCGCGGGCGGAGTGGGGCTGCCGCCTGATGGAAATGACCGTGATCGTGCAGCGCAACGAGCTGATCGCCTGGTACGAACGCCGCGGCTACCGCCGCACCGGCACCTACAAGCCGTTCCCCTATGGCCAGGAGCGCTTCGGGGTTCCGCGCCGCGACGACCTGCGCTTCGAACTCCTGGTGAAGGAACTGGCCGGGGTGGCCGCATGAGCCTGGCCGCGCAGGGTTGGGTGCGCGTATGCGCGGCAGGCGAACTGCTGCCGGGCGAGTTCCGCGTGGTGTTCGACGGCGACACGCCGATCGCGGTCTACAACATCGACGGCGCGCTGTACGCCATCGAGGACGTCTGTACGCACGACGGCGGCGATCTTGCCGGGGGCGAGGTGTTCGGCTTCGAAGTCGAGTGCCCGCGCCACGGCGCACGCTTCGACCTGCGCACCGGCGCGGTGACCCGGCCACCGGCCTACGAGCCGATCGCGAGCTTCCCGGTGCGCGAGGACGCGGACGCCATCTGGACCCGCGACGACCGCTGAGCATGCCGCGCCTTGGAGCCCTCTCCCCTCCGGGGAAAGGCAGGGTGAGGGGCCGGGGCTCGCGTCGAAATACATCGGAGCCAAGGGCTGTTTGATCAAGAGCCGAACTCGGCTGGCTCCTCGCCAGGGCGCCCCTCACCCCAACCCTCTCCCCGGAGGGGAGAGAGAGCTGAGCTCGCTGTCCGGGTCCGCGACGCTCGCTGAGCGTGCCCCGCGCCAGAACCCTCTCCCCTCCGGGGAGAGGGCAGGGTGAGGGGCTGGGGCTCGCGTCGAAACCCATCGAAGCCAAGGGCTGTTGATCAAGAGCCGACTCGGCTGGCCCGTCGCCAGAGCGGCACCTCACCCCAACCTTCTCTGCGGAGTGGAAGGGGAGTTGAGCTGGCTGTTGGTCACATCGTTGCCTTGCCTGGGCATGACCTTTGGCCTATGTGGCCCAAGCAGGGATGCCGCACGCTGCGCGCCTGCGGCAGTCGCTTTGGGGGCGGCTGCCAGCATCTTGGATAGCGGCGGCCGTTGGCCCGCCCGGACAGGGGGAATCGCCAGATGAAACCGATCGTCACCGGATGGCTGGGCGCGCTTGCGTTGTGCGGCGCGGTCGCCATGCCGGGCCTGCTGCACGCCCAGGCCGCGCAACCTGCGGCTCCGGCCCCCGCAACCAGTGCCGCGCCGGCGTATACGCCGATTCCCTTCGCGCCCGCGAACGCCGCCGCAGCCACCACGCCGAGCGCGCCCGACGCCTGGGGTGGCCCGCGCACCGGCAACGAGCCGACGCTGTCCGACCGCGTGGTCGATTACCGCATCGACGCCGCGCTCGACGCGGCGAAGCACGCGGTGAGCGGCAAGGAACAGCTCAACTGGCGCAACCGCAGCGACCGCGAGGTGCGCAGCATCTACGTGCACCTCTATCTCAACGCCTTCCAGAACGAAGGCAGCACCTTCTTCACCGAGCGCGAGGTCCTCACCGCGCACGGCAGCTCGCGCGGCGAGGCCCGGCTGGAGAAGGGCCAGTGGGGCTGGATCGACCTCAAGCAGGTCACCCAGAACGGCGCCGCGCTCAAGTGGACCTTCGTGCAGCCCGACGGCGGCCCCAAGACCGACCAGACCGTGGCGCGCATCGACCTGGCGCAGCCGGTGCCGGCCGGCGGCACGCTGACGCTGGACATCGACTTCCTGAGCCAGTTGCCGCGCGTGGTCGAGCGCACCGGCTGGTGGGGCGACTTCAACCTGGTGGCGCAGTGGTTCCCCAAGATCGGTGTGCTGGAACTGCCCGGTGAGCGCGGCGCCACGCAGGTGCGCTGGAACGTGCACGAGTTCCATTTCAACAGCGAGTTCTACGCCGACTTCGGCCGCTTCGACGTCACCTTGACCGTGCCCAGCGACTACACCGTGGGCGCGGTCGGCGAGCAGCAGGGCGAGCCGGTTACCGCCAACGGCAAGACCACCTACCACTATGTGCAGGGCGACGTGCACGACTTCGCCTGGATGGCGGCCAAGGGCTACAAGGTACTCGACGGCAGCTGGCAGGGCCCGGGCAGCCCGAAGGTGGCGGTGCGCGTGCTCTATCCGCCCGAGTACGCCGCCAGCGCGCAGCCGGTGCTCAAGGCCAGCACCGATTCGCTGACTTATTTCTCCGACACGCTCGGGCCCTATCCCTACCGCACGCTTACCGCGGTGGTCCCGCCGTACAACGCGGCCGAGGCCGGCGGCATGGAGTACCCGACCTTCTTCACTACCGAGGGCTACAAGGAAGTCACGCCGGGCACAGTCAGCCAGTACGCGATCGACTTCGTGACGATCCATGAGTTCGGCCACGGCTACTTCTACGGCCTGCTCGCCTCGAACGAGTTCGAGGAGCCGATGCTCGACGAAGGCCTCAACGAGTACTGGGACCAGCGCATGCTGCGCGCACGCGACCAGGACATCGACCTGACCTCGCCGGGCCTGCGGCGCCTGGGCTTCGCACCCTCGATCAGCGGCTTCGCGATGGAGCGGCTCACCGCCGGCCTCAAGCACCCCTACGATCCGCTCGGCGAGAACGCGTGGGACCGCTATTCCAGCAGCAGCTACGGAACCGTCTATTCGCGCACCGCCACCGCCATGCACGACCTGGAGGAGCGGCTGGGCAAGGAGGTTACCGAGCGTGCGTTCCGCGAGTACTACCGGCGCTGGCACTTCCGCCATCCTTCGGCAGCCGACCTGCGTGCGACGTTGATCGATGTTTCCGGTGACGCCAGGACGGTCAACGAGGTGTTCGATCAGTACGTCTACGGCACCGCGCGCATCGACGACCGCATCGCCAGCATCGACAGCGAGGAAGTGCTGCCGCCGGCCGGCAGCACGATCGTCGACGGCAAGCACACCGACGGCGACAGCAAGGCGCTGGATCAGCAGATCGACAAGCAGCGCAAGGACTGGGCCAAAGCCCATCCGAATGCCAAGCCCGGTACCGGGCCGTTCCCCTGGCACAGCACGGTGAGCGTGGTGCGTGACGGCGCACCGGTGCCGCAGACCCTGCGCGTGACCTTCGCCGACGGCAGCCACCAGGAACTGCGCTGGAACGACGACCGCCGCTGGGCGCGCTTCGAGTTCACGGGTCCGGCAAAGGTGGTTTCCGCGGAGCTCGATCCGCAGCAGAAGATCTACCTCGATGCGGACAAGCTGAACGACAGTCGCACGGTCGAATCCGACGGCGCCGCCTCGCGCCGCTGGAGCGCCGACTTCGCCGCCCTGGTGCAGGCCTTCTTCTCCTTGCTGGTGTCGCTGTGATGATGACCTCGACCCGACGTACCGACGTGGGCGCCGTGCTGCGTGCCCCTGTGGCGGCCCTGCAATGGCGGCTGTTGCTGCTGTGGCTGGTGCTGCTGTTGCTGCCCACCGCGCTGGCCTCGTTCCCCGTCTGGCGGGCGCTGGCCGACCTGCTCGACCATTCCGTGCATGCGCAGGAGTGGGCCCACCGTTTCGACGGCATGGTGTTCGGCGACACGATGAGTGCGCTGGGCGAGAGCAGCGCCTGGTTCCATGGCTCGCTGGTGCTCTCGGTGGCGTTCGCGCTGCTGCTTGGACCGTTCCTGAGCGGCATGGCGGTGGCCACCGGTCGCGCCGGCCGCTCCCTGGCATTCGGTCAGTTGCTGCAATCGGGCGTGATCGAATACGGCCGCATGTTCCGGCTGATGCTTTGGTCGGTCTTGCCCTATGCGATCGCCATCGGGCTGGGTGCCATGGCCATCGGCGCGGCGCACAAGTCGGCCGATCGCGCGGTGCTGGAGAGTGTTGCCGACCGCTACCAGCACACCGCCATCTGGGTGCTGGCCGTGCTGTTCGTGCTGGCCCACGCGGTGGTCGATTCGGCGCGCGCCGCCTTCATCGTCGACCCTGGGCTGCGCTCGGCGACGCGCGCGCTGGGGCGCGGCTTCATGCAGCTGCTGCGCCGGCCGCTGGGGACGCTGCTGAGCTACCTGCTCATCGATGCCATCGGCCTGGCGATCGCGCTGGCCTTCGGTGTGGCCCGCGTGCAGACCACCGCGATGGGGCTGGGCGGCTTCCTGCTGGCACTGCTGTTCGCCGAACTGGCGGTGCTCGCGCTGGGCTGGATGCGCATCGCGCG
Source organism: Frateuria sp. YIM B11624 (assembly GCF_049727805.1). Lineage (NCBI taxonomy): Bacteria > Pseudomonadati > Pseudomonadota > Gammaproteobacteria > Lysobacterales > Rhodanobacteraceae > Frateuria > Frateuria sp. YIM B11624. The sequence goes on along the minus strand of NZ_JBCNYA010000003.1, from coordinate 49,920 downwards.
GCTGTTCGCGCTGGCGGCGGTGGGGCGTTCGCTGGTGTCGCGGCGGAGCGGGTTGTCACCGGCGTTGTAGGTCGTTCGGCAGCACGGCAACTACGCCTCCGGCGCTCGCCTGGGCGCGGGGCGAACGGGGCCAGTACGTGCCACCGACGGTTCGTGCAGCCAGCGGATCGCCGCGGGTTCGCGACGCGCGCAGGCCGCAAGCCGGAGTCGGCGCGGAGCGGAATGCATCCTTCCGTTTCGGGCACGGCAACACCAGCACATCTGTCGCCGGGTGTCATCGGTAGGGTGGGCTTCCGCCCACCACGGGCGTACGGCATGGGGCGGTGGGCTGAAGCCCACCCTACGACCGCTGGAAGGCTCCGCTGTCGGCGGTCGCCTGCCTAGGCCCAGGCCCGTCGCGGCTCGCGGTAGGGCGGGTAGTAGGCGAACACGTGGTTGTGGTTGCCGTAGAAGTCCATGTCTTCGATGTGCTCGCCGCCCAGCCGTTCGGCCACGCGGTCGGAAGCCTCGTTGCCGATCCGTACCAGGCTGATCACCCGTACCGCGTGCAACTGGTTCCAGGCGAAGTCGAGCACGGCATGGCCGGCCTCGGTGGCGTAGCCACGATGGCGGAACTCGGGCTTGAGCATCCAGCCAAGTTCCAGGGCCGGCCAGCCCTCGGGGTACATCAGCCCGGCGCGGCCGATGAACTCGCCGGTGTCCTTCAGTTCCAGCGCCCACATGCCGCAGCCGCGCAATTGCCAATGCCCCAGCAGCATGGCCAGCGAGCGCCACGCGCCGGTGCGGTCCAGCGGCTGACCATCGCCGATCCAGCGTGTGCTGTCGGGGTCGGCCAGCATGGCGGCGTAGTCGTCGAAATGGCGGGCGGTCAGCGCGGTCAGGCGCAGGCGCGGTGTTTCGAGAGTAGGAATGTCGGACATCATCGGTCGAAATGGCAGGCCGTCACTTCAGCAATCGGCTCAGCGCATGCGTACTTGAAGCCAGGCTCTCGGCCCAGCCGAACCCGATGATTTTCTCACCGGTGGCCGCGTCGATAAAGTCCTCGGCCTGGCCAGGGGGCAGCAGGTGGCGGTAGTCCACGGTCAGCTCGGTGCCGGCCGCCAGATCGGCCAGCGCGAACACGAAGCCCAGATGCCACAGCCCGTTGGGTTCGAAGCTGTGGTTGATGTAGCACTCGTCGGGCCAGTCGGGCGAGAGCGTGTAGCGGTCCTCGAACCAGCGCGCGCTGGCGTAGGCCAGCTCCGGCCGCGCGGCCAGCTCGGCCGGGCTCCAGGTGCGGTCGATCGCGTCCGGCGCGGTGATGATGCGCCCCGCGGCCACGTCCTCGTCCAGGAACAGGCCCTTGCCGGCGCCGCCGATGGTGGAGGCGGCAATGCGGTAGCGCGGGAGGATCATGGCGGGCCGGCGGCGTGGAGAGCGCGCGAGTGTAGCGCAAGCACGGCGGCATGCCGGGGCGGGGCCAAGGTGCCCATCCGTGGGCGTGGCCGCTGCCATGGCGGGAGGAGCGCTCCGCGCTCCCGACGAAGGATCGTGAACCGGCGAGGGGAAGCCGGTTCACGACCCTTCCAGGCCCTTCCCCGGGGCTGGCCAGGAGAGGGGCCGGGACCTCGGCCGATCAGCTCTTGGCGATGGCCTTGGCCTTGTGGTGTGCAGCCTTCTTCGCCGGCGCGGCCTTCGGCGGCGGCAGGTCGCCGCTGAAGCGGATGGCGTCGCGGTTACGCTCGAGCGTGCCCTTGCCGATGCCCTTGACCTGGGCCAGGTCCTCGACCTTCTTGAACGGGCCATGCGCCTGGCGCCAGGCCACGATGGCCTGCGCCTTGGACTGGCCGATGCCGTCCAGCGACTTGGCGATGATGGTCGCATCGGCCTTGTTGACGTTCACCGGCGTGGCGGCGAACGCGGGCAGCGCGAACGAGGCCGCGAGGGCCAGCGCGACGAGCAGGTTGCGGAACTTCGACTGCATGGGTTTCCCTCCCTGGGATGTTTGGACGGCACCGTTGCCGTCCGGCAAGTGTGGCCATGCGCGCGGCGGGCCGCCGTCGGCGTGCGGCGTGACGTTGCAGGTGGATCGCCCGCGTGCGGCTGTGGGCGATGGCCGACGCCGTGTCGGCGTCTCGGGCCGCGGCGGTGCCGCTGGTACACTAGACGGCTTCCCGTATGTCTAAGGAGTCTGCCCCATGGATACCGCGCGCCTGTCCGGCTTCATCGGTGGCTTGTGGGACGACGAGATCGTGCCCCAGCTCGTCGAGTACATCCGCATTCCCAACAAGTCGCCGATGTTCGACGCGCAGTGGGTCGAGCACGGCTACATGGACCAGGCGGTGGCTCTGCTGGAGCGCTGGGCGCGCGGCAAGCTGGCCTCGCTCGCGGGTGCGACTCTCGAAGTGGTGCGGCTGCCGGGGCGTACGCCGCTGATCTACATCGACGTGCCGGCGACCCTGGCCGGCTGCGATGAGACCGTGGTGCTGTACGGCCACCTCGACAAGCAGCCTGAAATGACCGGCTGGGCCGAGGGCCTGGGCCCGTGGACGCCGGTAATCAAGGGCGACAAGCTCTACGGCCGCGGCGGCGCCGACGACGGCTATGCGATGTTCGGCTCGCTCTCGGCGCTGCTGGCGCTGGGCGAGCAGGGCGTGCCGCACGCGCGCTGCGTGATCCTGATCGAGGCCTGCGAGGAATCGGGCAGCTACGACCTGCCGCATTACGTCGACCATCTGTCCGACCGGATCGGCAGCCCCTCGCTGGTGGTCTGCCTGGATTCGGGCTGCGGCAACTACGACCAGCTGTGGCTGACCACGTCGCTGCGCGGCATGACCGGGGGCGAGCTGACCGTGCAGGTGCTGGAGGAGGGCGTGCATTCGGGCGACGCCTCCGGCGTGGTGCCCTCGAGCTTCCGCATCCTTCGCGAGATCCTTTCGCGGCTGGAAGATCCGGCCACCGGCCGGATCAAGCCGGAGGAGCTGTACGTGGAGATCCCGCCGCAGCGCGTCGAACAGGCGCGCCGCTCCACCGAAGTGCTGGGCGAAGCGGTGTACGACAAGTTCCCGTTCGTCGAGGGCATGCAGCCGGTCACCAGGGACCTGGTCGAACTAGTGCTCAACCGCACTTGGCGCCCGCAACTGGCGGTCACCGGCGTGGGCGGCATGCCCGCGCTGGAGAGCGCCGGCAACGTGCTGCGCCCGTTCACCGCGGTCAAGCTCAGCCTGCGCGTGCCGCCGACCCTCAATGGCGCCAAGGCCGGCAAGTTCCTCAAGGAACTGCTGGAGAAGGATCCGCCCTACGGCTCCAAGGTCACCTTCAAGCTGGAAAAGGACGGCAGCGGCTGGAACGCGCCACAGCTTTCGCCGTGGCTGGAGCAGGCGGTGGCCGAGGCCTCGGCGCATTACTTCGGCGCACCGGCGGCCTACATGGGCGAGGGCGGCTCGATCCCGTTCATGGGCATGCTGGGCGAGAAGTTCCCGCAGGCGCAATTCCTGATTACCGGCGTGCTGGGCCCGCATTCCAACGCGCACGGACCGAACGAGTTCCTGCATATCCCCACCGGCAAGAAGGTCAGCATGGTGGTGGCCGAGGTGGTGGCGCGCCACGGCGAGCAGGCTAGGCGCGGCTGATCGCATGGGCGAGCCGGCCGACACGCTCGCCGCGCGCTGGGCCGCCGTGCGCCGGCGCGTGGACGAAGCCTGCCGCGCGGCCGGGCGCGATCCGGCCGGCGTGGCCGTGCTGCCGGTCAGCAAGACCTTCGGCCCGGAGGTGGTGCGCGAGGCGGCGGCGCTGGGCCTGAACCGCTTCGGCGAGAACAAGGTGCAGGAACTGCGCGAGAAGACCGCGGCACTGGCCGACCTGGCGCTGGAATGGGTGCTGATCGGCCACCTGCAGACCAACAAGGCCAGGGACGTCGCCCGGCTCGCCAGCGAGGTGCAGTCGCTGGACCGGCTGGAGCTGGCCGAGGCGCTGCACCGGCGGCTGCAGGCCGAGCACCGCGCGATCGACGTGCTGGTGCAGGTCAAGACCTCGCCGGAAGAAAGCAAGCACGGCTTGCCGCCGGAGCAACTGCCGGCCTTCCTCGACCGCCTGCGCGATTACCCCACCCTGCGCGTGCGCGGCCTCATGACGCTGGCCGTGCAATCGGAAGACCCCGCCGCCGTGCGCGCCTGCTTCCGCCAGCTGCGTGAACTGCGCGATGCCGCCACCGCGGCGGGCCACGACCTGCCGCGGCTGTCGATGGGCATGAGCGGCGACTTCCCGCTGGCCATTGCCGAAGGTGCCACCGAGGTGCGCATCGGCACGGCGATCTTCGGGCACCGCTGAATCCGGTCCGGTAGGGATGCGCGTGCGCTTGCGGTCCGTTGCGCCGGCAGGTGCCGCGGTGCCCGCCAACGTGCTCCCGGTCACGCGCCTGTGTGAACGTTTCGAAACGCCGGGGTTCAATTAACGTCAATCGAACATCCCGGTCGGATGGCTTTGCTAACTTCGGTCCCTTGCCAGGCCGCCACCGGTGGCCGTCGCTACAGCCTTAAGCAGCAAAGGGATTTTCCCGCATGCCCTTCTACCGCCCGATCGTGACCGCCGCCCTGTTTGCCGCGCTGTTCGCGATCGTGCCTGCGCATGCTGCCGAACCGGCCACCCCGGCTCCGGCTCCGGTCGCTGCACCGCTGCTGGCGCTGCCGTTGGCCAACCTGGCGCCGGCCGTGGCCAACGCCGTCCTGCCGGTCGACCCGTCGGCGCTGCTGACGGCACGGGAAAAGGCATCCGCCCCGGCCAACGAAGTCGCCGACCTGCGCCAGGAACTGGTCGCGCTGGCGATGAAGCTGCGAGACGTGCGCTACGTCCGCGGCGGCCGTTCGCCCTCTACCGGTTTCGATTGCAGCGGTTTCGTCCGCTACGTGTTCGCCCACGCGATCGGCCTGCGCCTGCCGGCCAATTCGGCGCGCCAGTTCCTGGCCGGCATCAAGGTCAGGCGCGACGACATGCAGCCGGGTGATCTGGTGTTCTTCCATACCCGCGGCAAGAAGCGCATCTCGCACGTGGGCATCTATCTGGACAACGGACGCTTCATCCACTCGCCCTCGGCGGGCAAGTCGGTGGAGGTATCCAGCCTCGATGAGGCCTACTGGGCCAAGCGCTTCGCCGGCGCTCGCCGCCCCGAGGGCATTGCGCAAAACGGTTGAATGGGAAACACCACGGGGGTTTCCGCAGTCGGGCCGCCAGCAGGCGGCCTTTTTTCATGCACGAACGCCGGCGCGTGCCTGCGACGGGACGCCAAAGTCGCCTCGTGCAGCGCCCGTGTGCCAGCACCGTTTGCGCTACCCTCACGAGGCCGCCACCGGATCGACCATGCCCTACCAGCTTCCCCCCGTCACCCGTAACCTGCTCATCGCCAATATCGCCGTCTACCTGCTGCAGATGCTGCTGGGGGACGTGTTGGTGCTGCATTTCGCGCTGTGGCCGTGGGGTCCGGACCAGTGGGCGCAGACCGCCGATGGCCTGGTGGCCATCGGTTTCCGGCCCTGGCAACTGGTGAGCTACGCCTTCATGCATGGCGGCTTTCAGCACATCGCCTTCAACATGCTGGCGCTCTGGATGTTCGGCGGCCCGATCGAGCGCCTGTTCGGCGGGCGCGAGTTCCTGCTCTACTACTTCGCGTGCCTGATCGTGGCTGCGATCTCGCAGTTGCTGGTGGTGCACTGGTTCACCCATGGCTTCTATCCGACGCTGGGCGCTTCCGGTGCGATCTTCGGCCTGCTGCTGGCGTTCGGCATGATGTATCCGCACGAGAAGATGATGCTGATCTTCCTGCCGATCCCGATGCCGGCCTGGCTGTTCGTGACCGGCTATGCGGTGATCGAACTGGTGCTGGGCGTGACCGGTACGCAGGCGGGCGTGGCGCATTTCGCCCACCTCGGCGGCATGCTGGGCGGCTACGTGCTGATCGAGTACTGGCGCGGGCGGCTTCCGATCAAACCCAAGCGCCGCTTGATGCGCTGACCCTTTCCCTACCTCACGGGCCTTACATGAGCGAGCAACTGCAGCGGCAGCTCACGCCGCGCCACATCACCTTCATGGCGCTGGGCATGTGCATCGGCGCCGGCCTGTTCCTGGGCTCGGCCAGCACCATCAAGCTGGCCGGCCCGTCGGTGCTTTTCGCCTACGTGTTCGGCGGCGCGATGATCTTCATCATCATGCGTGCGCTGGGCGAGATGGCCGCGCACGAGCCCATCGCCGGCTCCTTCAGCGCCTACGCGCACAAGTACCTGGGGCCGTATGCCGGCTACCTCACCGGCTGGAACTACTGGGTGTTGATGATGGGCGTGGGCATCGCCGAGAGCACGGCGGTGGGCATCTACATGAAGGACTGGTTCCCCGAACTGCCGCAGTGGATCTGGGCGTTCGCTTCGGTGGTGATGATCGGCGGACTGAACCTGATGGCGGTGAAGGTCTACGGGGAGATGGAATTCTGGTTCGCGCTGATCAAGGTGCTGACCGTGGTGCTGATGATCCTGGGCGGCCTGGGCATCATCTGGCTCGGTTGGGGCAACGGCGGGCAGCCGGTCGGCGTGTCGAACCTGTGGACGCACGGCGGCTGGTTCCCCAATGGCTTTACCGGCATGGTGCTGGCCTTGCCGGTGCTGGTGTTCTCCTTCGGCGGCATCGAGACGATCGGCATGGCGGCGGCCGAGGCGGCGCATCCGGAGCGCACGATCCCGAAGGCGGTCAACTCGGTGATCTGGCGCATCCTGATCTTCTACATCGGCTCGCTGTTCGTGATCATGGCGATCTACCCGTGGAACGAGCTGGGCACGCAGGGCAGCCCGTTCGTCACCACCTTCGCCAAGCTGGGCATCCCGCAGGCCGCGGGGCTGATCAACTTCGTGGTCATCACTGCGGCGCTGTCGAGCTTCAACTCGACCACCTTCAGCGGCAGCCGCATGCTGCACAGCCTGGCCACCAAGGGCCAGGCGCCGGCGGCGATGGGGCGCCTGAGCGCCAGTGGCGTGCCGGTGCGCGGCGTGCTGGTGACGATCTTCTTCCTGCTGCTGGGCGTGCTGATGAACTACCTGGTGCCCGAGCGCATCTTCGGCATGATCATGTCGATCCTGGCGTTCAACACCGTGTGGACCTGGGGTACGGTGCTGGTGGCGCACTGGCGCTTCCACCGCCGGCAGCCGCAGCCGCTGCCGTTCCGGCTGCGTTTGTGGCCGCTTTCCAGCGTGCTGGCGCTGGCCTTCCTCGCCTTCGTGCTGGTGATGCTCGGTTACAGCCCGGATACCCGCGTGGCGCTGTACGTGGGCGTGGCGTGGGTGGTGCTGCTGACCGTGGCCTACTGGCTGTTCGGCGTCGGCCGGCGCATGCGCTCGGCACTGGTTACGGTCTGATCCGGCAGCGCCCGTGAACCACGCGTAGGGTGGGCTTCAGCCCACCGTCGATCTTGCGGGAAGCGAAGGTGGGCTGTAGCCCACCCTACGTCCTACGCCAGTGCAAAATCCACGGCGGCCGCGGCATGCAGCGCAGCGGTGTCGAAGACCGGAACGCCCGCGTCGGCGTCGCCGAGCAGCAAGCCCAGTTCGGTGCAGCCCAGGATGGCGCCTTGCGCGCCGGCGCGCACGCCGTCGGCAATGAGATGCAGCAGATACTCGCGCGCCTGCGGGCTGAACTGCCCGGCGCAGAGTTCCTCGTAGATCACCCGGTGCAGCTCGGCGCGTTCTGCCGGCTCCGGCATCAGGCAGCGCACGCCATGATCGCGTTGCATGCGTTCGCGGAAGAATGGCTGCTCCATGGTGAAGGCGGTGCCGAGCAGCAGCACCGTGTCCAGTCCCTGCGCGCGGATCGCAAGGCCGGTGGCATCGACGATGTGCAACAGGGGCAGTGGCGTCGCGGCCTCCACCGCGTCGGCCACGCGATGCATGGTGTTGGCGCCGATCAGGACGCACTCGGCGCCACCCGCCTGCAGGCGGCACGCGGACTCGGCCAGCAGCGCGCCCGCACCGTCCCAGTCGCCCTCGCGCTGGCACGCGGCGATCACCGAGAAGTCCAGGCTGTCCAGCAGCAGGCGTGCGGAATGCAGCGGACCCAGGCGGTCGCGTACGCCGCGGTTGATCAGGCGGTAGTACTCGACGGTCGATTCCCAGCTCATGCCGCCGATGAGGCCGATGGTGCGCATGCCTGTTTCCTTTGGGTGGGGGCGTGCAGTGTGGACCCGCGGGTATGTTGGCCTCAACGGTACGGCCGTCCTACGCCAGGCCTTGTCGCGAGCCCCGGCCCCTCACCCCAGCCCTCTCCCCGGAGGGGAGAGGGAGCAGAACGTGGCGCGCCTGCGGGCATCGGCCCCGCACGTCCCGGTGCGCACTGCTCGCGCACGAGCCCACATGCCTCCCTCGCCTCAACTCCCGAGCGCCCGTGGGTAAAGCGGCGGCAGCTCCTCTAAGAGCAGGTGCGTACCCATCAAGGCGAGGTGGTACCTAGCTCTTATCCCTCACCGGGCTGAGCAGGCCGTTTCTTTTGGTTACTTTTCTTTGGGCCAGCAAAGAAAAGTGACCCGAGCGCCGACAGGCGATCGGAAGCCCGCCGCAGGCGAGCCAAGTCGCCGAACGACCGCAAAAACGGCGGCCATGACGAACACACCCGCCGATACCACCGAATCCGTTCCCCAAGGAAGAGAACAGGCCACTCAGCGCAGGGCGAGGAAATCGGGGCTGGCGATGAAGCGGACAGCGTCCAGGCGCAGGCGCGATTGCGGCAGCGCGGCGAGCAGGGCCGTGCGCTCGGTCTCCAGCAGCGCGATTTCCGCCGGGTTGATCGAAGGATTGACCTCGCGCAACGCGCGCAGCCGGGACAGCTCCGCATCCAGCGTGGCGGTGGCCTGGGCAACCGCCTCGGCGATGTGCTCCTGCGCACGTTCCCCGGCGATCACCTCGGCCTTCTCCAGCATCGGCGGCACCAGCTTGGCGAGGAACTTGCGATAGCGCGGCACCTCGATGTTGCGGTCGGCCGCCTTGCGCACGGCCGCTTCGCTGGGCTCGAAGCCGGCACGCTCGGCCAGCCGCGTGTCGATGGCCACCGCCAGCGGCAGCGTGGGCAGGAAGCGCTCGGCATCGAGCGTGCGGTCGGCCACGCATTCGAGCAGGAACACGGCCTGCAGCAGCGCGCTGCGCGGCGGCAGCGCATCGTCGACCATGAAGGCGGCGTTGCCCTGTTCGCCGGACAGCGCCAGGTCCAGCGCGCCCTGCACCAGCGGGTGGTCGAAGCGCAGCAGCGGCAGTTCCTCGCGCGCCAGCGCCACCTCGCGCGCGAAGGTGGCCGAGATCGGGCCCTCGGCGAAGCCGGGCAGAGCGTCGGTGGAGAGGTATTGCGGATCGAGCAGCAGCACCTGGCCGCCGAGCTCCTCGGGGTGAATGCCGAAGGCTTCGAGCAGCCGCTGCACGTAGGCGTCGCGCGACGGGTCGACATCCTCGCGACGGAACGCCTGGCCCAGTTCATCGGCGTGGGGGTCGCGGCTGGCGGCCAGCTCCAGCAGGTGGTCGCGGCCGGCGCGGATCAGCGCGGCCAGATCCTCGTGGGTGGCGCGGGTCTCAGCGATCAGTGCATCCAGCTCCTGGTCGCGGCTGTCGGCGTTGCGTGCATGCTCCCCGGCCAGTTGCACCAGCGGTTCGCCGTAGCGGCGCAGCAGTTCGCGGCCGTCGGCGGGGCTGGAGCGGAACGCGTCGACGCCCTCGTCGTACCAGCGCGCGAGCACGTGTTGCGCGCTGTCCTCGACGGCGAGGACGTGGATGGCGATGTCGTGGGTCTGGCCGATGCGGTCCAGGCGGCCGATGCGTTGCTCGAGCAGATCGGGATCCAGCGGCAGGTCCCATAGGATCAGCCGGTGCGCGAACTGGAAGTTGCGACCTTCGGAGCCGATCTCCGAGCAGAGCAACAACCGCGCGCCGTCGGGCTGCGCGAAATAGGCCGCGTTGCGGTCGCGCTGCACGATGCCAAGCCCTTCGTGGAAGCGCGCGATGCCGGCGCCGGTGCGCGTGCGCAGCGCTTCCTCCAGCGCCAGCACCTTGGCCTGGCTGCGGCAGATCAGCAGGAACTTGTCCTGCGGGTGCGCATCGAGCAGGGCGACCAGCGCGTCCAGGCGCGGGTCGCTGGCGTAATCCAGTTCCAGTGCCGGCGGTGGTTGCTGGATGTCGGCGTGGAACTCGGCGAGCAGCGCCTGGCGGGCGTTCTCGTCCAGCGCATCGGCGTCGATGAGCTGCCACTGCGGCACGCGGCGCGGAAAGCCGCCGATGCCGGCGCGGCGGTTGCGGAACATGGCGCGGCCGGTGCCGTGCCGGTCGATCAGCGCATCGAGCAGTTCGCGGGCGGCGGACGGACGGGTGGTGTCCTCCAGCAACGCGAGCAGGCCGGCGTCGCCGGCGAAGATCCCGCGCAGCGTGTCGCGCTGCGCTTCATCGAGCGGCTCGCCCGACTGCAGGCGATCGGCGATCGGCGAGAGTGCCTGGAAGCCCTCGGCTTCGGCCAGATAGACGTCCAGGTCGTGGTAGCGCTGCGGATCGAGCAGGCGCAGGCGGGCGAAGTGGCCGCTGCGGCCGAGCTGCTCGGGCGTGGCGGTGAGCAGGATCACGCCGGGCGTGGTGGCCGCCAGCTGCTCGACCAACGTGTAGCGCGGGCTGGCCGCCTCGGGCGTCCAGGCCAGGTGGTGCGCCTCGTCGACGATCAGCAGATCCCAGTTGGTTTCCTGCAGTTGCCGCGCGCGCTTGGGGTTTTCTTCCAGGAAGCGGAAATCGGCGATGACCAGTTGCTCGTCGTCGAACGGATTGCTGCCGTCGCCGGATTGCTCCAGCGCCTCGCAGCGCTCCTCGTCGTAGATGGCGAAGCTCAGGTTGAAGCGGCGCAGCAGTTCGACGAACCACTGGTAGACCAGCGTGTCCGGCAGCAGCACCAGCACGCGCGAGGCGCGGCCGGTGGCAAGCTGGCGGGCCAAAATCATGCCCGCCTCGATGGTCTTGCCCAGGCCGACCTCGTCGGCCAGCAGCACGCGCGGCGGGCGGCGCGAGGCGGCGATGCCGGCGACGCGCAACTGGTGCGGCACCAGACCGATGCGCGCGGCTTCCAGGCCCCAGGTCGGCGAGCGGCGCGCCTGCGCGCGGCGGCGCAGGCCTTCCAGGCGCAGCTCGAACTGCGCCACCGGATCGGTACGCCCGCCGACCAGGCGATCGTCGGCCTGGCTCACGCTCTGCTCATCGTCGAGCTGGCCCTCGTGCAGTTCGCGGCCCTCGCCGCGGTAGATCAGGAGCTCGTCCTTGATCTCCACCCGTTCGACCAGGAACGCCACGCCCTTGCCGGCCACGCGCTGGCCGGGACGGAACTCGGCGCGCACCAGCGGCGCCGAGTCGGCCGCGTAGGGCCGCAGCACGCCGGCCTTGGCGAACAGCACCTGCACGCCGCGGCCCTCTACGCGCAGGACGGTGCCCAGGCCCAGTTCGGGTTCGGCGGTGGAGATCCAGCGTTGACCAGGTACGAACATCGTGCCGCCGCGCGTTGCATGAAGGGGCGCCGATTATCCGCTCCCGACCGTGTAGAGGGAACCGCCGGGGCCTCGCCCTTGCAGGAATGCCCTTGGGCGCGACCGTGAAGGCGGCCATAGGAGCATCTGCGGTTGTTCCCACGGGCAGGGAAGGCGTTGCTCAGGCTTCGGACCAGCGCCGCAGCAGGTTGTGATAGACGCCCGTGAGTTGCAGCAGCGCGTCGGCATCGGCGCCGCTTCGGCTCAGGCGCTGGATCGCACCGTCCAGCTCCAGCAGCAACTGGCGTTGGCCGTCGTCGCGGACCAGGCTCTGCGCCCACAGGAAGGCTGCGATGCGAGCGCCGCGCGTGACCGGACACACGCGATGCAGGCTGCTCGACGGGTACACGATGGCGTCGCCGGCGGGGAGCTTGACCTCGTGCTCGCCGTAGAGATCGTTGATGACCAGCTCGCCGCCGTCGTAATCCTGCGGATCGCTGAGGAACAGTGTGCACGACACGTCGGTGCGCAACTGCCCGCCCTCGGACAGCGCCATCACCGCGCCGTCGACGTGGAAGCCGTACTGGCCGCCGCCCGTGTAGCGGTTGAAACGCGGCGGCAGCATGCGTTGCGGCAGCACGGCCGCGTGGAACAGCGGGTGGCGCGCCAGCGCATCGAGCACCTCGCGGCCGAGCGTCGCGCGCAGCGGCGAGGCTTCCGGCAGTTGCTCGTTGCGCTTGACCCGGGCGCCCTGTGGACCGACGGTCTCGCGGCCGTCCGCCCATTCTGCGTTCTCCAGTGCGCCGCGCATGCGCAGGACCTGCGCGGAATCCAGGACGTTGGGGATGTGCAGCAGCATGGCGGTCTCCTGCCGTTCGGTCCGGACGCGAAGGCGATCAGGCTCAGAAGCGGATGTTGGCGGTCAGCATCGCGCTGCGCGGCGTGCCCGGCGTGTAACGGTAGCCGCTCTTGTTGATCGCCGCGACGTAGTCGCGGTCGAACAGGTTGTAGAGGTTGAGCTGCAGGTCGAGATGGCGGTTGACCGGATAACTCGCCACGGCGTCGAACACCCAGTACGAGCCGGTGTAGGCGGGCGTGCCCACCGCGCCGTCGGTGCCGCGCTTCATCGAGCCGGCGTAGCGCGCGCCGCCGCCCACGGTGAGCCCGAACGGCAGGTGGTAGGTGCTCCACGCGGTGAACGCGCTGCGCGGCGTGTAGGCCAGGTCCTGCGAGCCGTCGTTGCTGACCGCCTGGCCCGCGGTGACCTTGGCGTCCATGGTGGTGAAGCCGGCGCTGATGCCCCAGTCGTCGGTGATCCTGCCGACCACGCCCAGTTCGACGCCCTGCACGCGCTTGCGGCCGGTCTGGTAGTACTGCTGGTCGACCGGATCCTGGGTCAGTTCGTTGCGCACCACCGTGCGGTAGAGCGCCGCGGTGAACAGCAGGCGCTGGTCGAGCAGGTCCCACTTGGTGCCGAGTTCAGTCGTGCTGGCGCGCTGCGGATCGAGGTCCGGCTTGTCGGCGCTGCGCGCGGAAGTGCTGAACAGCAGCGTGTTGCCGCCGGGCGGCTCCTGCGCCACGGCGAAGTTCGCGTAGATGCTGCCGTTGGGCGCGGGTTTGTACAGCACGCCGAGCTTGCCGTTGGGCAGGGTGTCGACGACGCGCGCCTTCAGGCCGGGCACCGGCGTGGCGTCGGGCAAGGTCCCGCACTCGGGCGCATTGCGGCCGCCGCACAGCGCCACACTGTCGAAGCGCGTGGTGTAGCGGTCCACGCGGGCGCCGGCGGTGACCTGCCAGCGCTCGCCGAATTTCAGCGTGTCGAACAGATAGGCCGCCGCCGTATCGGTGGTGCCGCTGCTCCAGGCCCCGGTTTCGCCGTAGCGCAGGCCGCCTACGCGCGGGTCGGGGCGGTAGAGGTTCGCTGCCGGCCAACTGGTGCCGTCGAGCGGTGCGACATCGACGTCGGTGGCCTTCTCCTCGGTCAGCTCCACGCCGGCGCTCAGGTTGTGGATCACCTGTCCGGTGGCGAAGTTCGCCGTGAGGTTGGTCTGGTTGGTGAGGATGCGGTTGGACTGGCGCTTGAAGGTGGGATTGGAGCGGGCGACGGTCCAGGTTGCGGGATCGTCGAGGTCCGGCGTCAGCAGGTTGGCGGCGCTGGCCATGAAGGAAGTGAGCAGGTAGTCCTGGTGCGTGCGGCCCCAGCGCGTGGTGTTGCGCAGCGCGAGGTCGTCGCTGAAATCGTGCTGCACGATCAGCGTGAGCATGTCCACGGTGACATGGTCGTGGTCCTGCACGGTACCGTAGAAATTGTCGCTGTCGACGCGTGGCGCCAGGCCAATCTGCGGACGCGTGGGATCGGGCGAGGCGTAGCCGGTCAAGCCCAGGGTCGGTACGCCGCCGTCGGGGACGTTGTTCTGCTTGACGTGCAGCGCATCCAGGTAGACCCGGGTGGGCGTGCCCAGGCCGAACGCCAGCGAGGGCGCCACGCCCCAGCGGCGGTGGCGCACGCGGTCGCGGCCCGGCACGCCGCTGTCCTGGCCGACCGCATCCAGGCGGAACGCGCCGTGGTCGCCGAACTGCCGGTTGAGGTCGACCGTGGCGCGCTGCTGCTGGCTGCTGCCGTAGGCCACCGACGCGCCGGCCCGATCGCCGCGCATCGGCTGGCGGGTCACCATGTTGACCGCGCCGGTCGGTGCGGTGCGGCCGTACTCGGTGCCGTCCGGTCCCTTGGTGACTTCCACCTGCTCGATGTTGAACAGGTCGCGCGAGATCGAGCCCAGGTCGCGTACGCCGTCGACGAAGATGCTGCCGGAGGTATCGAACCCGCGCATGTAGATGCCGTCGCCGGTGGTCGTACTGCCGTTCTCGCCGGCGTAAAAGGTGCCCACGCCCGGGCTGTTGCGCAGCGCTTCGGTGAGCGTGGTGGCGCCCTGCTGCTCGAACAGGTCGCGGGTGATGATGCCGATGGTCTGCGGGGTGTCCAGCAGCGGCTGGGTGAACTTGGGCGAGTCGACCATGTCCGCGCGGTAGTCCGCGCCGCGGGTCGCGTTGACCTCGACGCCAGGCAGGCGCTTGGCGTCGCGCACCTGTGGATCGGCGGTGGCGGTGGTGCCGGCATAGGCGGGCAGGGCGAGTGCCAGCAGGCTGGCGGCGGCGACACTGCGGGGCAGCGAGGGGGGAGTCGGGTGCTTGCGGCTGGTGATGCAGGCCATGGGAGTCCTTGTCTGGCGAATGCTGCAGGCTGCGAACTTTAATGAGAATGATTTGCAATAACAAGCCTGGGTGCGGGAAGGCGTCTGGTGTGCCGCGTCCGCACGACTGCGAAGCGTCACGGCACGGGTGCCCGACCAAAAAAAAAGGCCCCGCCGGAGCGGGGCCTTCGTGCATCACTGGAACGTCCCTCCCCGTGGGGAGGACCGGCTTACCAGATCTTCACCTGCTTGTCGCCGGACCGCACCATCGCATCACCCGGCTTGCACTGGAACGCGGCGGCGAAGGCGTCCATGTTGGACGGCGCACCGATCGCGCGCAGCGAGGCGGGGGCGTGCGGGTCGGTGTTGAGCTGCAGCACCGCCTGCTTCTCGCGGATGTTGCCGCGCCACACGCGGGCCCAGTTGAGGAAGAAGCGCTGGTCCTGGGTGTATCCGTCGATCTTCTCGCCGGCTTCCTGCGGGTTCTTCTTCAGCGCCGCCTGCAGTGCGTCGTACGCGGCGTTCAGGCCGCCCAGGTCGCCGATGTTCTCGCCCAGGGTCAGACGGCCGTTGACGTGCGCGTCCGGCTTGTCCTTGATCGGCGTGTAGTCGTTGAACTGCGCTACCAGCTTGTCGGCGCGGGCGTCGAACTTGGCGCGGTCGTCCTTGGTCCACCAGTTCTCGTTGTTGCCTTCGCCGTCGAACTGGCTGCCCTCGTCGTCGAAGCCGTGGCTGGCCTCGTGGCCGATGACCGCGCCGATGCCGCCGTAGTTGATCGCGTCGTCGCCGTTGGCATAGAAGAACGGCGGCTGCAGGATCGCGGCCGGGAAGTTGATCGTGTTGTCGGTCGGGTTGTAGTAGGCGTTGACCGTCTGCGGGGTCATGCCCCACTCCATGCGGTCGGTCGGCTTGCCGATCTTGTTGATGTCGTATTCGTAGTTGAACTTGTTGGCCGCCATCACGTTGGCGTAGTAGTTGTCGGGCTTGATCTCGAGGCCCGACCAGTCACGCCACTTTTCCGGGTAGCCGATCTTGGGCAGGAAGGTGTTCCACTTGGCGATCGCCTTGGCCTTGGTCTCCGGGCTCATCCAGTCGAGGTTCTCGATGCGCGCCTTGAGGGCGTTGCGCACGTTGTCGACCAGCACCTGCGCGCGCTCCTTGGCCTCGGGCTTGAACATCTTGTCGACGTAGAGCTGACCCAGCGCCATGCCCATCGAACGGTTGACGGAGTTGAGCACGCGCTTCCAGCGGGCCTTCTGCTCGGGCTGGCCGGAAAGGGTCTTGCCGTAGAAGTCGAACGAGTTGTCCTGGAACGCCTTGGACAGCAGCGGCGAGGCATCGTCGATCACGTGGAAGCGCAGGTAAGCCTGCCACTGGGCGATCGGCGCGCTGGCCAGCAGCTTGTCGAACTCGGCAAAGAACTTCGGCTGCGACAGCGAGAAGCCCTTGTCGACCTTTACGCCCTGGGCGTCGAAGAACTGCTCCCAGCTGAAGTGCGGGGTGATCTTGTCCGCTTCCTTCACGCTGACGAAGTGGTACTGGTGTTCGGGCGTGCGCAGATCGACCGGGGCGAACGAGGCGCTGGCCAGCTTGGTCTCGAAGGCCATCACCTGGTCGGCCTGCTTCTTGGCATCGGCCTCGCTCACGCCGGTCAGCTGCAGCGCCTTGGCGACGTAGGCCAGGTAGGCCTTGCGCTCGTCGGCGTGCTTCGGATCGGTGTAGTAGTCCTTCGTCGGCAGGCCCAGGCCGCTCTGGAAGGCGTAGCCGATCTGCATCTTGGCGTTCTTGAAGTCGGCCTCGGAGCCGAACGAGAACACCTGCTCGTCGCCCTCGCTGAAGCTCTTGTTGAGGTAGTTCGCCACGTCCTTGCCGTTCTTCAGCGCGGCGATGGCGTCGAGCTTGGGCTTGATCGGGTCGAAGCCGGCCTTCTCGATGGCCGCCTCGTCCATGCCCGAGGCGTACAGGTAGCCGATCTTCTGCTGGATCGAGCCGGCCTGCGCACTGGCAGCGCCCTTCGCCGCAGCGTCGACGATGTCGTGCTGGGTGTTGAGGCTGTCCTCGGCCAGCTTGTCGAAGGCGCCCCAGCGGGTGCGGTCGGACGGGATCGGATTGGCAGCGACCCACTTGGCGTTGACGAACTGGTTGAAGTCCGTGCAGGCCTCGCCCATCGGGCCCAGTTCACTGACGTCGAACACGCTCTTGGGCGCGGCGGCCATGGCGGTCGTGCCGGCGGCGGCCGGCGCGGTGCTGCTGGCGGCGGGCTTCTGGTCGGCGGCCTCGTGCTTGCCGCACGCGGTCAGCGAAAGCGCCAGGCTGACCGCCAGCGCCAGCGGCTTCAGATACTGCTTGGACATGGATTTCCCTCTGTGTGGATCGCCCATCGGCGGGTGCGTTGTTGCCGGCCGCGTCCCCTCACGGCACGGCCATGGCCGGCCAAGCTAGGCCATTGGTCATGGGGCAGACAGTGTCAAAGGTCAGGGGTCGGACGAGGGCAGGGGGGCGAAAGGAAAAGTGACGAGGAGGAGCATTGGGCTTCTCGAATCGACGAAGTCGCCCGGGCCTGCGCCCCGCTACTCGCCCCTCGTCCCAAGTCCTTGCAAACCCGGTTCCCCTCTCCACTCCTACGGCGTTTTCGGGCTGGCCTCGGGCAACGTGTCGGGCGCCACTGCGCCGCCGGAAATGATGAAGGCCATGCCCTGGTCCATGGTCCAGTCGGTCGGCGTGACGGCCTCCACCGGCAGCGTCAGCAGGAAGCCGCCGGTGGGGTTGGGCGTGGTCGGCACGAACACCGCCGCCATCTCGCGGCCGCTGCCTTCCTCGATCATCAGCCGCGTGACGAAACCGATCGCCTTGGCGCCCGGATGCGGAAAGTCGACCAGCACCACGCGCTGCACACCCGAGGGTTTCTGCTGCAGCACCGCCATCAGCTTCTTGGTACC
This sequence comes from Frateuria sp. YIM B11624, assembly GCF_049727805.1. Lineage (NCBI taxonomy): Bacteria > Pseudomonadati > Pseudomonadota > Gammaproteobacteria > Lysobacterales > Rhodanobacteraceae > Frateuria > Frateuria sp. YIM B11624. The sequence continues at coordinate 32,305 of NZ_JBCNYA010000003.1, read as the reverse complement.
GCCGTAGATGGTCTGCACCAGCGGAATGCGCTGCAGCAGCGCGTCAAATGCATCCAGCAGCCGCTGCCCGATCACCCGGCTGGCCAGGAAGCCGAGCAGGTACAACGCCAGCAGCGTGATCAGCAGCGCCACGATCGAGGTGAACCATGTGCTGCCCAGCGCGGAGGCGGTGTCCGGCGCCACCAGCGCCAGCGCGCCCAGCGCCGCGGCCACCATCGGCGCACCGATGCCCGCCAGGAAACCGAGCACGAACTTGAACACGGTCCAGGTCACCCATAACGGGATGAAGGTGAGCAGGCCGGTGAGCAGGTAGCGTTTGAGTCGCAGGCGCGGCATGGCAGCGGGGTCGGAGAAGGAGCAGCCATTGTAGGCACGGACATCCGCAGGTGGGCCCGCCCGCAGGGCTGTGATTTTTTTCGCGGCCGCGCGAATCATGCAGGGGACAGGGGAATACGACGCACACGCCATGACGGATCGCCAACGCCAACGCCAGTTCGAAGCGCTGTTGCAGGAACACCGCGGCATCGCGTTCAAGGTGGCCAGCATCTACGCCCGCGGCGGCGAGGACCGCAGCGACCTGGCGCAGGAGATCGCCGTCCAACTGTGGCGCTCCTTCGGCAGCTATGACGCGGCGCGCGCGAAGTTCTCCACCTGGATGTATCGCGTGGCGCTGAACGTGGCGATCTCGCATGCCCGCCACGCGGCGAAGGACGAGCGCCTGGAGCCGCTCGATGCGGTGCACCTGGAGCTGCCCGGCGACCCGGACGTGTCGGCTCCGGACGAACGCCTGGCGGCGCTGTACGCCTTCATCGGCAAGCTCGATCCGCTCAACCGCGCGCTGATCCTGCTGTATCTGGACGACCGCAGCCATGTGGAGATCGCCCAGGTGCTCGGCATCAGCGAGACCAACGTGGCCACCAAGATCGGGCGCGTCAAACAGAAGTTGCGCGGGCAGATGGCCGCGGCAGCAGCCACCGGAGCATGAGCATGGAACTGGACGAAATGAAGCAGGCCTGGCAGCAGCTCAACCAGCGGCTGGAGCAGCAACAGGCGTTCAACCTGCGGCTCTATCGGGAGGGACGGCTCGACAAGCTGCGCCACGGCCTGCGGCCGCTGCTCTGGGGGCAGTCGATCCAGCTCGCGTTCGGCGTGCTGTTCATGCTCCTGGGAACGGCCTATTGGACCAGCCACATGGACGTCGCCCACCAGGTCGTGCTGGGCGTGATGGTGCAGGTGTTCGGCATCGCGATGGTGGCGTTCGCCGGCCGCATCCTGCATCTGATGCTGGGGATCGACTACACCGCACAGGTGCTCGACATCCAGCGTCGTCTGGCGCAGCTGCGCGCGTGGCGGATACAGGTCGAGGCGCCGGTATTCGCCGTGATCGGCAGCTTCGTGTGGATTCCCCTATTGCTGATGGAAATCCATTGGGAGATCGGCGTCGACGTGTGGGCGCGCTGGCCGCGCTTCGTCGGCTGGCTGGTGCTCTGCGGCTGGATATCGCTGGCGCTGGTGCTCGCCGTGGTCGGGCTGGCCCGGTGGACCGGGCGCATGCGCTGGATCACCGACAACGCCGCCGGCAAGGCCGTGCGCAAGGCCGAGGCGGCGCTGGAAGAGATCGCCCGCTTCGAGCGGGAGGCGTAGGAAGCTTATGCCACGCGGGCCTTGGGCTTGAGCCGCACGTAGAGCTGCTTGCGCACCCGGGCGACGACTTCGCCCGACGCGGTCGCCACTTCGGTCTCGAACCAGCGCAGCACCTTGTCGCCGCCGGCCGCGGCGGCGCGCAGCTCGTCGACCATGGCGTCGGTGAGGTGGAAGGACGCATAGACGTCTTCGCGGCCGGGCGCCACGAAGTCGATCGCGCCGGCCTTGTCCCATACGTAGTAGTCGCCGCCCAGGCGGTGCATCGCCAGCAGCATCCAGAACGGATCGGTCATCGAGAACAGGTTGCCGCCGAACTGGCTGCGCACGTAGTTGCGGTTCCACGGCCGCAGGCGCAGCACCACGCGCGCTTCGGTCCAGTCGTCCGCCAGGTGCAGCACGCGGATGCTGTTGAACAGGAACGGCGGCCAGAGGTTGAGCAGGCGGCGGAAGGTGGAGGCGCGCATGGGGATGCTGGCGGGGAAAAGGCCAGTCTAGCGTACGCGAGCGTATGGTGAGTCGATCCCACCGCGGCGCCCGGGCTGCAGCGCGCCACGCAAGGCCCGCATGACCCCGTCGCGCTCGGATGCTCGCCTTGTCAGAACAAAAGCGACGCCATCCGCCGGCGATAGCGGCCGACCAGCTCGACGTCGTCCAGCGTCGCGAAGGCGGCCAGCAGACGCTTCTTCGCGGCGTTGTCGTTCCAGTCGCGGGCCTTTTCCAGGATCGCCAGGAACTGGTCCAGGCCGGCGGCCGGGTCGTCTTCCAGCAGCAGCCGCACGCCGAGCAGGTCGCGTGCGGCCCAGTCGGTGGCATCGGCCTGCACGCGCTGGCGCAGCTCGGCCAGCGAGGGCGCGCCTTCCAGCGCGCGAGCTAGGTCCAACTGGCTGCGCAGGCGCACGGCGCGCGCGTCGGTGGCCAGGTTGGCCGGCAGCGCGTTGAGCTCGGCCTCGGCGGCGTCGGCCTGGCCATCGCGCATCAGGGCGAGTGCGAGGTCGAGCTTGAGTTCGGCGCGGTCCGGTTCGGCGGCGATTTCCTGCTGCAGGCGGTTGATCGCCTGTGCGGGATCTTCCGCTTCTTCCGGCTCGGGTTCGGCAGGCGCTTCGCCGTCCAGCGGCTGCACGTGGCGCGACAGGAACTCGCGCAGCTGGCCCTCGGGCAGTGCGCCGGCGAAGCCGTCGAGCAGTTGCCCGTCCTTGACCAGCATGACCGTGGGAATGGAGCGGATGCCGAACATCGCGGCCAGCTCCTGGTTCTTGTCCACGTCCACCTTGCCCAGGCGGAAGGCGCCGTTGTACTCGGCGGCGAGCTTCTCCAGCATCGGACCCAACGTCTTGCACGGGCCGCACCAGGTCGCCCAGAAGTCCACCAGCACCGGCGTGGTCATCGAGGCCTGCAGCACCTCGGTCTCGAAATTGGCCGTGTCGATGTCGAAGACGTGGGCTTGGGCGGCGGCGGTCACGTGGGCTCTCCTTGAGGGGAACGTTGCAGATCGGGGTGCCGGCCAGCATATCAAGAGGCCCGGCGCTCTCATCAGATACAAGCGTGCGCAAGGCGCACACGTTCGCCTCCTCTCCCTCGAGGAGAGGATTGAGGTGAGGGGACATTCTCGCAGGGAGCCCATCTTCGCCTCCCCTCATCTCCGGGAGCACGAAGCGAGGGCCTCCCTCGCGACGAATCTCCACCCGCACCTACGTCCCCACGCCCGATTTGCGAGAATGGACCGATGAGTACGCCAAAGCCCGGCCTCGCCCACATCCGCGCCGCGGACAACGCCGCAGCCGCGCGCCTGCATGCGTCCTCCGGCCGGCTGCTGGTGTGCGAGCACTGCGACACGGTGCATCGCGGCCACGTGCTCGGGCACGGCGAGGAGGTGTGCTGCGTGCGCTGCGGCGCGGTGCTGGCGCGCTACCACACGCTCGACGCCGGCGGCATGCTGGCGCTGGTGCTGACCGCGCTGATCGTTTTTTTGATCGCCAACGTGTGGCCGGTGGTCACCCTGGGCCTGGGCGCGCAGCAGAGCAGCGCGACGCTGTGGGGCATGATCCTGATGATGTGGGGGCAGGGCGCGCAGGTGGTTTCGGTGGTCGCGGCGGCCACGCTGTTCTTCTTCCCGCTCAACAAGATGCTGATGCTGGGCTGGGTGCTGCTGTTCGCCCGCGCCGGCCGGCGCGCGCCGGGCTTTGCCGCCATCATGCGCACGCTCTACTACCTGCAGCCGTGGACGATGACCGAGGTGTTCGTGCTCGGCGCGCTGGTGTCGATCGTCAAGGCGCGCGCCTACTTCGACGTGCAGGCGGATCCGGGCATCTGGGCCTATGCCGTGCTCACGCTGCTGATCACGATCTTCTCGGGCATCGACCTGCGCCGGCTGTGGGACATGACGGAGCCGGACGCATGAGCCGGGCGCCGCGGGCACACGAACTGGGCGTCATCGGCTGCCACGTATGCGGGCTGGTCTGCCGCGAGCCGGCGACCGACGACGCAGCCTGCCCGCGTTGCGGCGCCGCGCTGCACCGGCGCAAGCGCGACAGCATCCGGCGCACGTGGGCGCTGCTGGTTGCCGCGTTCATCCTGTACATCCCGGCCAACGTCCTGCCCATCATGCGCACGGTGAGCCTGGGCGACATCGACGACAACACCATCATCAGCGGCGTGGTGGAGCTGTGGGTCAAGGGTTCGCCCAGCCTGGCGGTGATCGTGTTCACCGCCTCGATCGTCGTGCCGATGACCAAGTTCCTGGTGCTGGGCACGCTGCTGACCAGCACCCAGCGGCAGAGCCGTTGGGCGCTGCGCCAGCGCGCCCGGCTGTACCGCGCGGTGGAGTTCATCGGCTACTGGTCGATGCTGGACGTGTTCGTGGTGGCGCTGCTCACCGCGCTGGTGCGCTTCGGCTTCTTCAGCCAGGTCGAGCCGCTGCCGGGCGTGGTGTTCTTCGGCCTGACCGTGATACTTACGATGTTCGCCTCGATGAGCTTCGACCCCCGACTGATGTGGGATGGCCCCGACGATGACTGAGCAGACCCCGCGCGAGGAACTGCCCGAACCGGTGGTGCGCAAGCACCGCTTCAGCCTTTCGCTGATCTGGCTGGTGCCGGTGCTGGCCGCGTTGGTGGGCCTGTCGCTGGTGGTGCACGCCTGGCTGCAGGCCGGGCCGGACATCACCCTCACCTTCCAGACCGCCGAGGGGCTGGAGGCGGGCAAGACCCCGGTCAAGTACAAGAACGTGGTGATCGGCAAGGTCACCAGCCTGGACCTGTCCGAGGACCGCAAGCGGGTGCGCGTGAAGGTGGCGCTCAACAAGAGCGCCGAGAGCTTCGCCACCAAGGGCACGCGTTACTGGGTGGTGCGCCCGCGCATCGGCCTGGGCGGTGTGTCCGGCGTGGACACGCTGCTCTCGGGCGCGTTCATCGGCGCCGACGTGGGCGACTCCAAGGATGAACAGTACGAGTTCACCGGCCTGGAGACGCCGCCGGCCGTGCTGCACGGCGCGCCTGGCAAGAGCTTCGTGCTGCACACCGACGACCTGGGCTCGCTCGACACCGGCTCGCCGGTGTACTACCGGCGCATCCAGGTCGGCCGCGTGTCGTCCTACACGCTGGACAAGGACGGCAAGGGCGTCTCGCTGCGCATCTTCGTCGACGGCCCCAACGACCGCTTCGTGACCCGCTCGACACGCTTCTGGAATGCCAGCGGCGTCGACGTCTCGCTGGGCGCCAACGGGCTGAAGCTCAATACCCAGTCGCTGGCGACGGTGCTTGCCGGCGGCGTCGCCTTCGAGGAACCGCGCGGCCCGCACGATGACACGCCCGCGGCCGAGGATGCCGACTTCGCCCTGTTCAACGACGAAACCACCGCGATGGCGCCGCCGGACGGCCCGCCGCGCTACATCCGCATGCGCTTCAACCAGTCGCTGCGCGGTCTGGCGGTGGACGCGCCGGTGGAGTTCCTGGGCGTCAACATCGGCAAGGTGGTCTCCATCACCATGGACTACGACGCGAAGGACACGCGCTTCCCGCTCACCGTCGGCGCGGTGATCTACCCGCAGCGGCTGGGCAACGCGTACGACAAGCTCGCCGCGCAGGCCGGCACGAAGGACGGCCGCGTCGACCTGGCGCGCATGTTCGGCCCGCTGGTCGCGCACGGCCTGCGCGCGCAGGCGCGCACCGGCAACCTGCTCACCGGGCAGCTCTACATCGCGCTGGACTTCGTGCCCAAGGCGCCCAGGGCGAGCTTCGACGTGGCCGCCACGCCGGTCGAACTGCCCACGGCGCCCGGCAGCTTCGACAAGCTGCAGGAACAGTTGGCCGACATCGTCACCAAGGTGCAGAAGATTCCGTTCGACAGCATCGGCCGCAACCTCGACCGGACGCTGGCGGACCTGGACGGCACGCTCAGGCAGGTCAACACCGGCGTGTTGCCCGAGCTCCAGGGCACGCTCAAAGGCGCGCAGCGCACGCTGGGCAGCGCCGACAACGCGCTCTCGGCCGACTCGCCGCTGCAGCAGAACCTGGGCAGCACGCTGGGCGAACTGCAGCGCATGGCGCGCTCGCTGCGCGCGCTGACCGACTACCTGGGCGTGCATCCGGAAGCGCTGATCCGCGGCCGGCCGGATGACGCGCCGCCGGCGCAGCCGGAGCGCGCCAACCCGCCTGCACGGCAAGGGAGCAAGCCATGATCCGCACGCGACACCTGCTGGCCGCCGCGCTGGCGCTGGGCCTGGCCGCCTGCGCTTCGCAGCCGGCGCACTACTACACCTTGATCGCGCCTGCGCAGGCCGGGCAGCCGGCACCGGCGGCGCCGTTCCAGTTCGAGCTGTTGCCGGTGGGCATTCCGGCCCAGGTCGACCAGCCGCAACTGGTGATCCGCCTGGGCGGGCAGGGCGCCGTCCCGCTGGGCGGCGAGCGCTGGATCGCGCCGCTGGCCGACGAAGTGCGCGGCGCGTTGTCCGCCGACCTCGCCCAGGCGCTGCATGCGCAGGACGCCACCGGCCTGCCCAGCGGCGGCAAGCCGCGGCTGCGCATCAAGGTCGACCTGCGCCGCTTCGACTCGTCGCCGGGCGAGTACGCGCTCATCGACGCCGCCTGGAGCGTGCGCCAGTTGCAGGGCGACGCCATGCTCGCCTGCACCAGCCAGGTCCGCGAGCCGGTCGGGCCCGGTTACGACGCGCTGGTCGAAGGCCACCAGCGCGCGCTGGCGGCGCTCGCCGGGCAGATCGCCCAGGCCGCCGGGCCGGTCGCCGCCGGCCAGACGCCCGCCTGTCCGTCAGTGCCATAGCCGGAGTAGGGTGGGCTTCAGCGCAACATTTCCGCTCCGGACAAGCCGGTGGGCTGAAGCCCATCCTATGGCCAACCCGCGTCATCGACGGCCTCGTCTTGGCTCCGGCCGGGCGCTGGGCTAGGCTGACGGGTTCATCGCCGCCGCAGCCACGCGGGCCGCGCGTACCCCACAGCAAGGCACCGGAAACATGCAGGACTCCCACGAACAGGCTTCGAACGAACAGGGCTACCAGCCGCAGGCGGTGGAAACCGCCGCGCAGCGGTACTGGAGCGAAAACCGCGCCTACGAGGTGGTCGAAGACCCCTCCAAGCCGAAGTTCTACTGCCTTTCGATGCTGCCGTATCCGTCCGGTGCGCTGCACATGGGCCACGTGCGCAACTACACCATCGGCGACGTGATCAGCCGCTACCAGCGCATGAACGGCCGCAACGTGCTGCAGCCGATGGGCTGGGACGCCTTCGGCCTGCCGGCCGAGAACGCCGCGATCAAGAACAGGACCGCGCCGGCCAAGTGGACTTACAAGAACATCGAGCACATGCGCGAGCAGTTGAAGCGCATGGGCTTCGCCTACGACTGGACGCGCGAGTTCGCCACCTGCACGCCGCAGTACTACCGCTGGGAACAATTGATGTTCACGCGGCTGATGAAGAAGGGCATGGCCTACCGCAAGAACGCGGTGGTGAACTGGGATCCGGTCGACCAGACGGTGCTTGCCAACGAGCAGGTGATCGACGGCCGCGGCTGGCGCTCTGGTGCGCTGGTGGAGAAGCGCGAGATTCCGCAGTGGTTCCTGAAGATCACCGACTACGCGCAGGAGCTGCTCGACGGCCTGGACACGCTGCCGGGCTGGCCGGACGCGGTCAAGATCATGCAGCGCAACTGGATCGGCCGCTCCGAAGGCCTGGAGATCCACTTCGCCGTCGAGGGCGAAGCCGAACCGCTGACCGTGTTCACCACGCGCCCCGACACCCTGATGGGGGTGTCCTTCGTTTCCATTGCCAGCGAACATCCGCTGGCGATGAAGGCCGCGAAGGGCAACGAGCGGCTGGCCGCGTTCCTGGAGGAACTCAAGCACGGCGGCGTTTCCGAGGCCGAGCTGGAAACCCAGGAAAAACGCGGCATGGACACCGGCCTGCGCGCGATCCACCCGGTCACGGGCGAGAAGATCCCGGTCTGGGTCGCCAACTTCGTGCTGATGGGCTACGGCACCGGCGCGGTGATGGCGGTGCCCGGGCACGACCAGCGCGACTGGGAATTCGCGCAGAAGTATTCGCTGCCGATCCGCATGGTGATCGTCGACCGCGGCGTGGTCGACGCGTTGGCGGAGATCGGCCATGACCTGCGCCAGGGCGTCGGCGCCAATCCGATGCGCGCCGCGCTGCACGGCAGCGATACCGATGCCTATGAAACCTCCGCTGCGCTGCGCACGGTGCAGGAATTCGAGCGGCGCATCCATGAGGACGCTGCGTATACCGAGCGCGGCATCCTGGTGAATTCCGGCGATTGCGACGGCCTGGACTTCGCCCAGGCCTTCGAGGCGATCGCCGACCGCCTGGAGCGCGAGGGCAAGGGCCAGCGCCGCGTGAACTGGCGCCTGCGCGACTGGGGCGTCAGCCGCCAGCGCTACTGGGGCTGCCCGATCCCGGTGATCTACTGCAGCCAGTGCGGCGCCCTGCCGGTGCCGGAAGACCAGTTGCCGGTGGTGCTGCCCGAGGACGTGGAATTCTCGGGCGTGCAGTCGCCGATCAAGGCCGATCCCGAATGGCGCAAGTGCGCCTGCCCGCAGTGCGGCGGCCCGGCGGAGCGCGAGACCGACACCTTCGACACCTTCATGGAGTCGAGCTGGTACTACGCCCGCTACACCAGTCCCGGCGCCGCCGGGCAGGTCGACGCGCGCGCCAACTACTGGCTGCCGGTGGACCAGTACATCGGCGGCATCGAGCACGCGATCCTGCACCTGCTGTACTTCCGCTTCTATCACAAGCTGCTGCGCGACGCGGGCCTGGTGCATTCGGACGAGCCGGCCACCAACCTGCTGTGCCAGGGCATGGTGATCGCCGAAACCTTCTACCGCGAGAACGCCGACGGCTCGAAGGACTGGATCAATCCCGCCGAGGTCGAGATCGAGCGCGACGAGCGCGCGCGCGTGGTCGGCGCGCGCCTGAAGGCGGACGGCCAGCCGGTGCAGATCGGCGGCATCGAGAAGATGTCCAAATCCAAGAACAACGGCGTCGATCCGCAGGCGATGGTGGAGAAGTTCGGCGCCGACACGGTGCGCCTGTTCTCCATGTTCGCCGCGCCGCCCGAGCAATCGCTGGAATGGAGCGAGGCGGGTGTGGAAGGCATGGCCCGCTTCCTGCGCCGCTTCTGGCGCGAGGTGACCACGCACGCCGCGCAGCCGGACCATCCGGTGGTCGACCCCGCCAGTCTCGACGCCGGCCAGAAGGCGCTGCGCCGCCAGCTGCACGAGGCCATCCAGAAGGTCGGCGACGACCTCGGCCGCCGGCATGCCTTCAACACCGCCATCGCGGCGCTGATGGAACTGCTCAACGCGCTGGGCAAGTTCACCGACATGAGCGAGCAGGGCCGTGCCGTGCGCCACGAGGCGCTGGAGGCGATGGTGCTGCTGCTCAACCCGGTGGTGCCGCACGTCAGCCACGCGTTGTGGCAAGTGCTGGGCCACCCCGAAACGGTGCTGGAGAACGTGCCCTGGCCGCAGCCGGACCCGGCCGCGCTGGTGCGCGACTCGGTCACCCTGGCGGTGCAGGTCAATGGCAAGCTGCGCGCTACCATCGAGGTGCCGGCCAATGTCTCGAAGGAAGACGCCGAAGCGATGGCGCGCGCGCACCCCAACGTCGTCGCGTTCCTGGAAGGGCAGACCGTGCGCAAGGTGATCGTGGTGCCCGGCAAGATCGTCAACATCGTCGCAGGATGACTCCATGAACCGTCTGTCCCGAGCCCCGCTGCTGGTCGCCGTACTCGCGCTGTCGGCATGCGGCTTTCACCTGCGCCAGAGCGCCGCGCTGCCCTCGTCGATGCAGCGCGTGCACCTTGCCGTCAACGGCGGCGGCGAACTGCAGCGCAACCTGGCCCGCGCGCTGGAGGACTCCGGTGCCACGCTGGAGGACGAAAGCGGTCCCGGCGTCGCCGAGCTGAAGATTCCGTTGGCCGCGTTCGACACCGATACGCTGAGCGTCAGCGGCGGCGCGCGCGTCACCGAGTACACGATCCGCTACCAGGTGCGCTTCGAGGTCGACGACAGCAACGGCCAGGTGCTGGTGCCGCAGCAGCGCGTCGACATGTCGCGCGACTTCAGCTACGACGCCACCAACACCATCGGCACCGACGCGCAGGTGGAGGAAATCCGCCGCAGCCTCAACGACGACATGGTGCAGGCGATCCTGTTCCGCCTGCAGGCCGCCGGCCGCAACCAGCAGGCCGCACCGGCCGCGGCATCCAGCGCGGGCTGACATGCCGATGTCCGCCGCCCAGTGGAGCAAGGCGCTGGCGTCCGACCGCCTGGCGCCGGTGTACCTGCTCGCGGGCGAGGAACTGCTGGTGCTGGAAGCCGCCGACGCGCTGCGCGCGCGCGCGCGCGAACTCGGCTATGCCGAGCGCGAGGTGCTCGAGGCCGGCCAGCACTTCGACTGGGACGACCTGGCGCGCTCGGCCGCCGGCATGTCGTTGTTCGCCAGCCGCCGCCTGCTCGACCTGCGCCTGCCTACCGGGCGGCCCGGCGTCGAGGGCGCCAAGGCGATCACCGCGTTCTGCGCCGACCCACCGCCGGATGTGACCCTGCTGATCACAGCGGTGGAGTGGAGCAACAAGCACGAGGGCGCCTGGACCAGGCAGGTCGACGCTGCCGGCGTGCTGGCCGTGTTCAACGCGCCCAAGCCGCAGGAATGGGCGTCGTGGATCGGTGCGCGGCTCGCCTCGCGTGGCCTTGCCGCCACACCCGACGCGGCCGCCCTGCTGGCCGAGCGCGTGGAGGGCAACCTGCTCGCTGCGGCGCAGGAAATCGACAAGCTCGTCGTGCTGCACGGCAGCGGCCGCATCGACGCGGCCGAGATGGAAAACCTGGTCGCCGACAGCGCCCGCTACGACGCCTTCAAGCTCACCGACGCCGCGTTCGCCGGCGACGGCGGTCGCGCGCTGCACATCCTCGCCGGCCTGCGCGGCGAGGGCGAGGACCTGATCCCGCTGATGGGCTGGCTGGTCAACCAACTGCAGCTTGCGCTGCGCCTGGCCAACGCGCGCGACTTCGCCGCGCAGGCGCGCGCCGAGCGCCTGTGGCCGGCGCGCGAGCAACTGTTCCGCAAGGCGCTGCGCCGCGCCCCGCGCGATCACTGGCTGGCCTGCCTGGCGCGCGCCTCTCGCATCGACCGCATGGCCAAGGGCCGCGAACACGGCGAGCCGTGGCTGGAGGCCGAACGGCTGATCGCCGCCATCGCCGAGCCGCGCGCCGCCGCGGCGCTGGCATGAGCGCGCCTCTTGCTCCCTCTCCCCTCCGGGGAGAGGGTTGGGGTGAGGGGCCGGGGCTCGCGGTGCTGTTCGTTTTTGCTAGCAGCAAATCATCAACGACACATCGCCCCGCGCAACTGCCGCTTCGACCTAGCGTGACCCCTCACCTCAACCTTCTTTCCCATTTCTGGCAAGGGGCAGAGGAGCGGGAGTAATGGCGACATGCGCCCACTAGCCGTCCTCGGCGGCACCTTCGATCCCATCCACATCGCCCACCTGGCGGTGGCGTGGGAAGCCTCCGAATTGCTCGACGCCGACGTGCGCCTGATGCCCGCCAGCGTGCCGCCGCACCGGTCGCCGCCGATCGCGGACGCCACCACGCGGGTGGCGCTGCTGCGCGCGGCCCTGCGGGGCCAGGACCGAGTCGGGCTCGATACGCGCGAGCTGGCGCGAGGCGGCCCTTCCTACACGGTGGACACGCTTGCCGAACTGCGCGGCGAGATCGGCGAACGGCCGCTGGTGCTGCTGCTCGGCGCCGATGCCTTCGCAGGCCTGCCAAGCTGGCACCATTGGCACGAACTGTTCGAACTCGCCCACCTCGGCGTGCTATCCCGCCCGGGCCACGCCGGCGACTGGACGGCGGAACTGGCCCGTGAAGTTGCATCGCGCCGGGTCGCCGATCCGCGCCTGCTGCATACGGCGCCCGCGGGCATGGTCGCCGCGCTGGAAGTCACCCCGCTGGAAATCTCGGCCACGCGCATTCGCGACCTGCTGCAGGCTGGCCGCGATCCCCGCTGGCTGCTGCCGCCCGGCATCCGGGACGACGCAGGTCTGCTCGACGCCTATCGAATGTAATCGGCGCGCACCTGGCGGATCGCGCCGGCCGTAGGGTGGGCTTCGGCCCACCTGCCGCCCTTCGCGTCGAGCCCGGCGAAGAGCGGTGGCTGAAGCCCACCCTACGCAGGGAAGCGTACGGGCGAGCCTCAACCCGCCCGTGGCACGAAACGCAGCGCCACCGAGTTCATGCAGTAGCGCAGCCCGGTCGGTTCGGGGCCGTCGGTGAAGACGTGGCCCAGGTGGCTGTCGCAGCCGGCGCAACTGATCGCGGTGCGCACCCAGCCGAACATGCGGTCGGTGCTCTCGATGACGTTCTGCTTCGCGATCGGCTGCCAGAAACTCGGCCAGCCGGTGCCGGAGTCGAACTCGGTGGCGGCGTCGTACAGCGCGGTGTCGCAGGCCAGGCAGCGGAACAGGCCGGGCACCGGCGGCCTTTCGTGCGGGCCGCTGAAGGCGCGCTCGGTGCCGTCGTGGCGCATCACGTAGTACGACGCTTCGGGCAGCCGCTCGCGCCACTGCGCGTCGGTGAGCACCAGCTTGCGCACGTGGCAGGGACCCAGGCGGTGGCCGTCGTCGGCGAAGCATTCGAGCAGCATGTCCTTGCCGTTCGCCGCGACCGGTTCGACGGGCGCCGAGCGCGCCGACAGGCGCGGAATCAGCAGGCCGCCGCCTACCGCGGCGAGCGCGCCGCCGGCCAGTGCGGCGCTGAGGAAACGGCGCCGCTCCATGGCGATGATGTCGTTGGTGCGGGACATGGCAACCTCCGAAACGGATCAGCCGAAGGTGAAGGCGTACGCGTGCACGCCCGGGTCGAGGAAGGTGATCTCGAACAGCCGCTCGCCGCTGCCGTGCTGCTGCCGGACGAGCTGGTACAGGCGCTGCTCGGTGACGGTGCCGTAGCCGTCGGCATCGACGTCCATGCCGTGGTCGGCGCCCGGCGGCTTGCCGTCGAGGGTGACGCGGATGCGGATCGGCTTGCCGTCCGCGCCGGGGCCCAGCACCAGGTGCAGGTCGCGTCCGCGGAAGCGATAGGCGATGCGGCCGTTCGCGCGCTCCAGCGCGGCGTTCTCGGCGTGCACGGTCCAGCGGCCGTCCAGCGACCACTGGCCGGAGAGCAGCGTGGCCGGCGCGCGGTAGTCCCAGGCATCGTCGTGGGCGACCTGGTCGCCGGCGAAATGCTCGCTGCGGGCGTAGCCGACGTAGGTTTCCGGCGAGCGCATCGCGTCGCCCGAGCCGGCCGCCTGCGCGCCCCTGGCGCCGGGCTGCACGTAGCCGCCGGGCAGGTCGGTGTGACCGGCCTCGGCGAGCAGTTGGCGGATGGTGTTCTCGCTCTCCTTGTAGTTGCCTTCGCCGAAGTGGTGGGCGCGGATGTTGCCCTTGGCGTCGATGAAGTAGTGCGCCGGCCAGTACTGGTTGTTGAAGCCCTGCCAGATGGCATAGTCGTTGTCGAGCGCGACCGGGTAGTCCACACCCAATTCCTTCACCGCGCGCGCCACGTTGGCCGGTTCTTTCTCGAAGGCGAACTCCGGCGCGTGCACGCCGATGACCACCAGCCCGTGGTCCTTGTACTTGTCGTACCAGCCGTGCACGTAGGGCAGCGAGCGCAGGCAGTTGATGCAGGAGTAGGTCCAGAAATCGACCAGCACCACCTTGCCGCGCAACGCCTGGCGGGTGAGCGGCGCCGAGTTGAGCCAGCCGGTGGCGCCGGCCAGCGAGGGCAGCTCGCCTTCGACCGGCAACGGCGCGCCGGCCCGGCGCACCGGTTCGGGCGCGGGCGGCGGGCGGGTAGCGTCGAGCAGCTTCTGTTCCAGGCCGCCGGTGTTGGCCAGCGCCGCGCGGGTGAGCAGGCCGGTATCCAGCCCCAGCGCGATCGCCGCCACGCCGGCCAGCACCAGTACGCCGAGTGCGCGACGCACCCATTCGCCGGCGCCGAGCGAGCGCTTCATCAGGGCGAACACCTTGCCGCCGATCAGCAAAGCGAGCGCCAGCGAGGTGGCCGCGCCCGCGGCATAGGTGAGCAGCAACAGCGTCGTCTGCACGCTGGCGCCGTTGAGTGCCGCACCGGTCAGCAGCAGGCCCAGGATCGGGCCCGCACAGGGCGCCCACAGCAGGCCGGTGGCGATACCAAGGCCAGCGGCGGACCACACCGAGCCCTCGCTGTCCGAGCGCTGCGACAGCCGGTTGCCCAGCGCCACGAACGGTCGCGTCAGCCACTCGGCGACGCGCGTGGAGAGCAGGGTCAGCCCGAGTAGCGCCAGCACCACCAGCGCGATGGCGCGGCCGTACTGGTTGGCGCGGATCGCCCAGCCTCCGCCGACCGCGGCCAGCGTGGCGACCAGCGCGAAGGTGAGCGCCATGCCCAGCAGCATCGGCAGGCCGTTGCGCGCGAACGGGCGGTCGGCGCGCGCGAATACGAACGGCAGCACCGGCAGGATGCAGGGGCTGAGGATGGTCAGCACGCCGCCCAGGTAGGCGAGGATCAGCAGCAGCATGGGATGAGGTTTCCGCTGGGATGTGACGGGTATTCGATGGCCAGGCCGAGCCGGTTACGTGGCCTCGATTGCATTGTCGGAAAACGGCGCAAGAGCGTGGGTTCCTTCCCCCGTTCACGGGGGAAGGTGCCCGAAGGGCGGATGGGGGAAGCTTGGCGAAAGGCTCACCCGGCTATCCCGCCCAAGAGCGCCCCCATCCGCCTGTCGGCACCTTCCCCCGCGGTCGCGGGGGAAGGACCGGTAGCGGGGTATCCGGGTTCGTAAGGGCCTCGAGGTAACGATACGACCGGATACGGCGAATGCCCGGCATGAGTCGCACGTTCCCGCCATGCAGGGCTTGACCGCCACCGGCGCCATGGTCCTAGATGATCGCTCCTCCTCCTGGGCGAGCATCGACCTGGCCGTGCCAGCCGACCCTGCCAGCGACACCCCCGAACGCCGCCGTGCGGCGTGGATGGCGGCTGCCCAGGCGGGCGACCGCCGCGCCTACGAGCGCGTGCTGGCCGATTCGGTGGCGCTGATCCGCGCGGTCGCGCGCCGCCAGGGCGTGGCCCACGACCAGCTCGACGACGTGGTGCAGGAAACCCTGCTCACCATCCATCGCGTGCGCCACACCTACGACCCGGCCCGTTCCTACGATGCCTGGCTGGCCGCGCTGGCCGGCCGCCGCGCGATCGACGGCCTGCGCCGCAGCGGCCGGCAGGCGCACCGCGAGGTCGGCGACGAGGTGGCGGTGGCGCTGCATCCGGACGAGCACGACGCCAGCGCCGAGAGCGAACGCGAGCAGCAGGCGCGCCGCCTGCGCGCGGCGATCGACGCGCTGCCGCCGGGCCAGCGCGAGGCGGTCGAGCAGCTCGGCCTGAAGGAGCTGTCGCTGGAGGAGGCCGCCGCGCGCACCGGCCGCAGCACCGGCGCACTCAAGGTCAACCTGCACCGCGCACTGAAAGCGCTGCGCGGCCGCATCCACGGAGACGACTAGACCGATGGCCGACCCGCACGCCCACGACCGCCTGATCGCCGCGCTCGGCGCCGAGCTGGCGCCGGTGCGCCGATTGCGCCCGCCGTGGCTGCGCATGCTGGGCTGGCTGGCGGTGGTGGCGGCCATCGCGGTGGCGCTGTTGGCGCGCTACGGAACCGCGCCGATGCTGGCGCGCTGGGCAGGTGCGCCAGACCTGGGCTGGGCCGGGCTGGGCGCGGTGCTGACCGCGGTCGCCGCCGCCTGGGCGGCGTTCGCGCTGGCGGTGCCCGGGCGCCGGACCGCCTGGGCCTGGTTGCCGCTGGCGCCGGCGTTGCTGTGGATCGGCGCCAGCGGGCTGGGCTGCCTGCGCAGTTGGATCGCACCGGCCACGCGCGTCGCCAGCGCGCACGAAGCGGGCGACTGCCTGTTCTTCATCATTGGGTTCTCGGTGCCGCTGTCGGTGCTGCTGATCGCGCTGTTGCGTCGCGCCTGCCCGCTGCGGCCGGTACTCACCGCGGTGCTGGTAGGCCTGGCCAGCGCCGCGGCCTCGGCCAGTCTGCTGGAGATCTGCCACGCCTTCGATGCGGCGGCCACCGATCTGGCGATGCACGCGCTGGCGGTGGGGCTGGTGGTCGCCGTCAATGCCGCGCTGGGCGGACGGTTGCTTTCGCGGGACATCGGTCGCGTGGCCTGAGACGCATCGCCGGCAGGCTTTGCGCTTCACAGGGAGGAACCGCCATGCTCACCGAACGCTTCACCGCCGCCGTCGACTACGCGCGCATCGCCCATGCCGGCCAGCTCCGCAAGGGCACGCGCATCCCCTATATCCAGCACCTGCTGGGCGTCGCCAGCCTGGTGCTCGAGCATGGCGGCGACGAGGACCAGGCGATCGCCGGCCTGCTGCACGACGTGCTGGAGGATTGCGGCGAGGCGCACGCCGCGACGATCGGGGATCGCTTCGGCGCGCGCGTGCTGGCGATCGTGCGCGGCTGCACCGACGGCACCGCCGAAGGCAAGGCCGCCGTGACCGATCCCGACGCCCGCCGGCGCGACTGGCTCGACCGCAAGCAGGCCTACCTCGCGCACCTGACCCTTGCAGCCGACGACGTGCTGCTGGTCTCCGGCTGCGACAAGCTGCACAACGCCCGCGCGATCGTCGGCGACCTCGAGCGCCTGGATGTCGGTCGCAGCGTGTTCGACCGCTTCACCGGCGGGCGCGACGGCACGCTGGCTTACTACCGCCAGCTCGCCGGGTTGTTCACGCGACGCGGCGCGGCGATGGCGGGCGCGCTGGAAAGGGAGGTCGAGTACATGGCCGTGCTGGCCGGCGAGCCGTCGCGCGTGGCCTGATCCGGCGCGACAATGGCGCGTCCCGCCGAGGAGTCCGCTGTGTCCGCCTTTCTTCGTTCGCTGGGTGTCCGCCATCCGCTGATCCAGGCGCCGATGTCCGGCTCCAACACGCCCGCGCTGGTATCCGCGGTGAGCGGCGCCGGTGCGCTGGGCTCGCTCGGCGCCGGCTACCTCGAACCGCAGGCGTTGCTCGACCAGGCCGCGCAGATCCGCGCCGCCACCGACCAGCCGTTCGCCCTCAACCTGTTCGTGCTGCCGGATGATTTCGTCGTGGACGAGGCGCAGGTGGACGCGATCCGTCGCCGACTCGACGCGCTGATGGAAAGCGAGGGCCTGGCCGTGCGCACGGAACGTCCCGCGCGCTGGGCACCGCGTTTTTCCGACCAGCTCGCCGCATTGCGCGAGGCGCGCCCGGCCGTGGCGAGTTTCGCCTTCGACCTGCTCGGGCACGCGCAGATACAGGAGCTGCAGGCGCTCGGCATCCGCGTCGTCGGCACCGCCACCAGCGTGGCCGAGGCGCGCGGCTGGGCCGCGCGCGGTGCCGATGCGGTGAGCGTGCAGGGCGCCGAGGCCGGCGGCCATCGCGGCACCTTCCTGCACGCGCCCGAGGAGGCGATGGTCGGGCTGTTCGCGCTGGTGCCACTGACCGTGGCGGCGGTGGACATTTCGGTGATCGCCGCCGGCGGCATCATGGACGGGCGCGGCATGGTCGCCGCCGAAGTGCTGGGGGCCGATGCCAGCCAGCTGGGCACGGCCTTCCTCGCCTGTCCCGAATCGGCTGCGGCGGAGGCGTGGAAACAGGACCTGCCGCAGGCGCAGGACCATCGCATCGGCACGATCTACAGCTTCTCCGGCCGTGCCGCGCGGGGCCTGCGCAACCGCTTCGTCGAGGCGATGCAGCCGTTTGCCGGAGAACTGCCGCCGTACCCGATCCTCAACGCCTTGACCGCGCCGCTGCGCCGCGCCGCCGCCGCGGCCGGTCGCGGCGACCTGCTCTCCGAATGGTGCGGCCAGGCGGCCGCGCTGGTGCGCCCGATGCCTGCCGCCGAGCTCGTCCGCGTGCTGATGGACGAGTACGCCGCCGTCCGCTGCACGGCCACTTGACGTGGCATTGAGCGGTGCCGGGTATACTTGTCTCGCGCCATTCCGCGCCCGATGCACGCTCCGAGGCACCCCCACTTGAGTACGTCTTCCCGTAGCCAGCCGTCCATCGCCGCAGCGAAAGCGGCCGATTCCACCAACCTGCGCAAGCACGTGATCGATGCGCTGGAAGAACTCAAGGCCAAGGACATCCGCGAGATCGACGTCCGCGGCAAGACCTCCATCGCCGACTTGCTGGTGATCGCCTCGGGCACCTCGGCCCGCCACGTCAAATCCATCGCCGACGAAGTGGTCAAGTTCGCCAAGAAGGCGGGCGTGATGCCGCTGGGCGTCGAGGGCGAGCAGGAAGCCGAGTGGGTATTGGTCGACCTGGGCGACGTGATCGTGCACGTCATGCTGCCCCGCATCCGCGAGTTCTACGGCCTGGAGCGGCTGTGGACGGTCGGCGACCGCGAGCCGGGAATGGATGCGGCCAACGTCGGTTGACGCGGTTTTCTCCGTCTCCCCTGCGGGGAGAGGGCCGGGGTGAGGGGCCACTCTTGCGATTTACTTGCTACGAAGCGAGTGCCTTTGCCCCCTCTCCCCTCCAGGGAGAGGCTGGGTGAGGGCCCATCCTTGCGACTCACTTGCTACGAAGCGAGCCTCTGCTCCCTCTCCCCTCCGGGGAGAGGGTTGGGGTGAGGGGCCACTCTTGCGATGTGCCTGCTATGAAGCGAGTGCTGCTTTAGGAGCATCCTTCCCATGAGCTTCCCCACGAGCCCCGCCCCCTCACCTCAATCCTCTCCCCGGAGGGGAGAGGAGGCGAACGTGGCGCTGCGCGCCGCTTTTATCGTTTGATCATGCGCACGCGCATGATCGCCATCGGCGAACGCATGCCCGCCTGGGTGGCTGAAGGCTTCGCCGAATACCGCAAACGCCTTTCGCACGACCTTCCGCTGGAACTGGTCGAACTGAAGCCCGGCGCCCGCGGCAAGGGTCGCGACGACGCCCGTGCGATGCATGACGAAGGCCAGGCGATCCTCGCCGCGCTGCCGCGCGATACCCACGTGATCGCCCTCGACGGACGCGGCAAGGCGTGGTCCAGCGAGGAGCTGGCCGCCCAACTGGCGAACTGGCGAATGGCCGGGCGCGACCTGGCCTTTCTGATCGGCGGCCCGGATGGCCACGCGCCCGAAGTGCTGGCGCGCGCCGACCAGCGCTGGTCGCTCGGCCCGCTGACGCTTCCGCACATGCTGGTGCGGCTGGTGCTGGCCGAACAGCTCTACCGCGCCAGCACGCTGCTGGCCGGTCATCCCTACCACCGCGCCTGACGGGCCGCGCTAGGCGGCACCCGCCAACTGCGGCACCTCCGGGTGCGCGTGCAGCGGCAGGTGCCTGGCGCCCGTGGCGAGCAGCGCCGGGCACGCGTTGCCGAGCGCGTCGCGCGAGGCATCGATGACTACCAGGATGCGGCCTGAGTCGATCTCGTCCTTGAACTTGCGGTGCACTGCATCGGGCACGTCGGTGCCCACCAGCGCACCCGTCCAGCAGCCGACCGCCGCGCCCGCCAGTGCGATGGCGGCGGCGCCGGCCAGCGTCACCCCCAGCGGCGGCACGGCGATCGCGACCAGGCCCAGCAGCACGCCGGTACCGCCACCACAGGCGGCGCCGCGGGCGGCGGCCGGATAGAAATCCGTGCGCCCGGTCATCAGGTGGTCGGGAATGTGTTGCAGCTCGATGTCCTCGCGCGCGATCAACGAGATGCCATCGTCGGGAATGCCGGCCTGGCGCGCGGCCGTCATCAGGGCACGCGCGGCGGTGAGGTCGGGAGTGCTGAATACGCAGCGGGTCTTCATGGGCGCCTCCCCGGTAGGGGCCCCGGCCGGTATGGCCGACGGCCATACCGTATGTTTCGCGCGCGCCGGTGATGGTTGCGTGGGTCGGTTGTTACGCGGGGCCGCCCGTCGCCCGGCACCGGGGCGCGGGCGACGGGTCGGGCAACGTCAGTCGTCCAGATCCTCGATCTCGTCCTGGGCCTCGCCGATGTTCTTCTGCGCCTTGCCCGCGTTCTTCTCGAGGTTGCCGGCGACTTCCTTGGAGGTGTTGCCGGTCAGCTTGCCGACGCCTTCCTTCACGGCGCCCTTGACCTGGTGCTCGGTGCCTTCGATGCGGTTGTCGTTCATGCGTGTTTCCTCCTGGCCTGCGGGGTGCAGGCACTTCCTGTATAGGCCGGCGCGCGTTCAGCACGGGTGAGGGCGGCGCAAGCATTTCGCAGCCGTCGCCTGCCTGCCGGACACGCAGGCGCACGCGCGGTGCAAAGGCAAATCGATGCACGGCGTTCCCGCGCCGACGACACGCTCCCGGCTAGCTTCCCGCCATATCACGCGCGTACATCGCGGAGGACGACCATGCTTGCCACCACCTATCGCCGGCCCTACCGGGTGCGCGCTGCCCACGTGCCGGAGCCGGCGATCGAGCATCCGGAGGACGCCATCGTGCGGGTGACGCGCGCCTGCATCTGCGGCTCGGACCTGCACCTCTACCACGGCCTGGTGCCGGACACGCGGGTCGGCTCGATCTTCGGCCACGAGTTCACCGGCATCGTGGAAGATGTCGGCTCGAACGTGCGCAACCTGAAAGTGGGCGACCACGTACTGGTGCCGTTCAACGTCTTCTGCGGCACCTGCGGCTCGTGCTCGCGCGAGCTCTACGGCAACTGCGAGAACGTCAACCCCGAGGCGACCGCGGTGGGCGGGGCCTACGGCTACTCGCACACCGCCGGGGGTTACGACGGCGGCCAGGCCGAATACGTGCGCGTGCCGTTCGCCGACGTCGGGCCGACCGTGATCCCGCCGGATATCCACGTCGAGGATGCCGTGCTGCTCACCGACGTGGTGCCCACCGGCTACCAGGCTGCCGAGATGGGCGACATCCACGAGAACGATACCGTGGTGGTATTCGGTGCCGGACCGATCGGCCTGATGGCCGCGCGTTGCGCCTGGCTGATGGGCGCGGGGAGGGTGATCGTGGTCGACCAGGTCGACTACCGCCTCGATTTCGCGCGCCGCTTCGCGCAGGCCGAGACGGTCGACTTCCGCGAGGTGGAAGACGTGGCCGCGCACATCAAGAAGATGACCGATTGGCAGGGCGCCGACGTGTGCATCGACGCGGTCGGCTGCGAGGCCGACGGCAACTTCATGCAGACGCTCACCGGCCTGAAGCTCAAGCTGCAGGCCGGCGCCGCCACCGCACTGCACTGGGCGATCAATTCGGCGCGCCGCGGCGGCAACGTGTCGATCGTGGGCGTGTACGGGCCGACCTTCAATGCCGTGCCGATCGGCAGCGCCATGAACAAGGGCCTGACCCTGCGGATGAACCAGGCGAGCGTGAAGCGCCACTTGCCGCACCTGATCGAACATGTGCGCGCCGGCCGGCTCAAGCCGCGCGAGCTGATCACCCATCGGGTGCCGCTGGAGGAGGTTGACGAGGCCTACCACCGTTTCTCCGCCAAGCAGGACGGCTGCATCAAGACCGTGCTGATCCCGCCGCACGCCGGCCACGTCGACAGGCCCGTGCCGATCGCGCGCCCGGCGTCCAACCACTTGCATTGAAGGCTTCAGACCGATGAACCAGGCGACCGATCATTCGCACATCCCCGACTGGGGCGTGGACCTCGACCCGGCCCGGCGCCCAGGCGTACCGATGGAGCGCACGCCGCCGCGGCTGGAGAGCGTGCATCGGGACCGTCCCGCCCAGCAGCCGCATACGGTGGAGGTGCTGCACTCGATCGAACGGCTCGGCATCACCCCCGTGTTCGGCACCAGCGTGCCGCCCAGCGGCGTGAGCGGCTGGATCCGCCGGCGTGCGTTCCGCCGCAGCGAGAGCGACCTGCGCCACTGGATGCTCCTGCTGCTGGCCGACCGCGTGAACGTGGTCGAGGGCCTCGCGGACGACGTGCGCCGCTCGCCGCGCGCGCGTGCCGCCGCCTTCGGCGTCGCCGGCGCGGCGCTGGCGTTGTGGATGCTGCGGCGCCGTCGTCGCGCCTGAAGTTACGGCTTCTTCGATGATCGACGGCGAGATGCCGTCGCGGTCCGGATCAGCCCGGCTCCGTCGCCGGCGACTCGTCGTTCTTGCGGACCCCGCGCAGGTTGAACAGGAACAGGCCGACCTGCAGCCCGATCAGCGCCCAGGCGCGGTCACGCCAGCCCCAGGCCACCCACAGGACGTTGCTCAGCACGAAGCACCAGAAGCCCCAGGTGCGCTTGCGCCGCGACAGCGAGCCGACCAGCCAGGCGGCCACCAGGGTGACCGCCATGGCCGGCCACTGCAGCGCGTCGATGAGGTCGCTCAAGGCCAGCGGCGCCCTGCCGTACGTTTGCTGCCGCGGGGGCCGGATCGCCGTGGACTCGTGCCGACGCCGCCACGCGCGCCGGGACCGCACGGGAACATGGGATGCAGTCGCACGCGTGCCGCTGTCAGGCCGGCGAATCCGGGTTGCGCAGGAAGGCCATCGCCGCGGTCTTCACCTTGGCGTAGCTGGTGATGGCGTCGGCGCCGGAGGATTCCTTCCAGCTTGCGTACTTGCGGTCGAAGTCGGCCAGTTCTTCGGCGCTGAACAACTGGCGCACCGCGTCGAACATCTTGGTCTCTTCCTCGTGCGCGTGATGCTTGATCAGCTCGCCGCACACCTGCACCGAACCGGCAAACTGCCGCGAATCGACGTCGGCGGCATGGATGTCCGGCAACACCGCGAGCTCCACCGCGCGATGTTCCTGGATCGCCTCGGCGTAGATCAGCTTCTGCTCGTGGTCGGCGCGATCCTCGAAAGCGGGGTAGAACACCGTTTCCTCCCACTTCGCGTGCGGGATCAGCAACGTCTCGATCTGCTTGAGCAGGTCGTGGCGCGCATCGGCCTCGGAATCGGCGGTCTTGTTGATCTGCGCGAACAGCTCGCGCAGGCGGTCGTGTTCGGTCTTGAGGGTGTCGAGGATGTCAGGCACGGTGCGTCTCCGGATCGATTTCGGCTATTGCACATCCTCCCGTGTGGCACGGCCGTGAACCGCCGGAAGGTCCTCCGCCACGTAGAGGATTGGCGAGCGCACTGCGTGCCTTCGTCCGATCCGTCCGCCGGGCAGGATGGATGCGGTGGAGAAGGCATTGGGCCGTCTCCGGACGTGGCAGGGGGCGATCAGCTCGCATCAGGCTGCACGGTGTCACTGCACGCCGCTACTGGCAGTGCGCAGCGGAGTCACTTGGCACAGGATGCCGCCCGCGCGGGACCTGCCCCTACAGAGCGCATCGCGCGGGGGAGTGCCAATCCCGGAAAAAAAGGCGCAGCCTGAAGTGGCAGAATCAAGCGAGCACCTTCAAGGATCCACGCATGCAGGCATCTCTTGAAAGCCCCGTCGCGCCGAAGGATCGCTACACGGTGGTCGATGCCTTGCGTGGATTCGCGCTGGCGGGCGTGCTGCTGGTCAATCTCGAATACCTGAGCCTCTACGCCCTGCTTCCCGCTTCGCGCCAGGCGGCGTTGCCGACCGCTGCGTTCGATGCCGTCGCCGTCGCGCTGACCGAACTGCTGGTCAACATCAAGTTCATCACCTTGTTCTCCCTCTTGTTCGGTCTGGGTTTCGCGCTGCAGCTCGAGCGTGCCCGGGCGCGCGGCGCGGGCGGCATCGCCCGCTACGCCCGGCGGCTGGTGGTGCTGGCCGGCATCGGCGCCGCGCATGGCTTCTTCGTCTGGTGGGGGGACATCCTGCTGACCTATGCGGTGGTCGGCCTGCTGATGCTGGCGTTCGTGCGGCTGCCTGATCGCGTGCTGGTCGTACTGGGCATCTTGACCGCGGTCGCGTTGCCTTCGCTGCTCAAGCCGTGGATGCATCCACTGCTGCCGGCCATGCCGGGGCCGGCCGAGGTCTCCGCAGCCAGCGTCGCGGCGTTCACCTCGACCTCGTGGACGCGCACGCTGCATGCCAACCTGATGTTTTCGGGCTGGGAACGCGTATCCAGCCTGGCGCTGGTGAGCTTCGTATTGGGCCGTTTCCTGCTCGGCCTCTGGGCAGGGCGGCGCGGCCTGCTGCAACGGCCGCTCGAACATCTGCCGCTGCTGCGTCGGCTGTGCGTGTGGGGGCTCTCGATCGGCGTGGCCACGTGTCTGCTTTCATGGGCGGGAACGGCGCCGCACACGGTGCTGCCCGGGCTCCACGGCGGCGCGCGGTTACTGGTTCTTCGCCTACTCGATGGCATGGCTCCGCTGGCCCTGGGCATCGGCTATGCGGCTGGCTTTGTGCTCCTGTACCAGCGCCCGACCTGGCAGCGCCGGCTGCGCGTGCTGGCGCCGGTGGGCCGCATGGCCTTGACGCACTACCTGTCGCAGAGCGTATTGGGCGTGATGCTGTTTTACGGCATCGGGCTGGGCCTTGGCCCGCGTTGGGGCATGCCCGGCGTGCTCAGCGCCTGCGTCCTGATCTTCGCTACGCAGGTGCTCTTGAGCCGATGGTGGCTGGCGCGCTTCCGCTACGGCCCGCTGGAGTGGCTGTGGCGCTGGATCACCTATGGCGGGCCGCCTCCGCGGATGCGGCAGGGGCCCGACGGCACGCCTGAGCCTGCGGCGATGCGGTCGCGCCTGCCCGCAACGCGCGACTCCGTCGCCTCCCTCGGCGAGCTATCGCGGGAAGAAAAGGCGGCCCCTTAGGAGCCCTGCGCGCACTGCGTTGCATGACGCGCGTAACGTTGTTTTGGCACACTCGACGCTCTCGGCCGTTGCGCCGTCCGGACGGGGGAGCCGGGCATGAGTACGCACCAACCCGCGGGCCGCCTGGTCTGCGTCGGCATCGGCATGACCCTGGGCTCGCACATCAGCCCGCTGGCGCGCAGCTACATCGAACAGGCGGACGTGGTCTTCGCCGGCGTGTCGGACGGCCTGGTCGAGCGCTGGTTGCAGCGCATGCACGCGGACGTGCGCAGCCTGCAGCCATACTACGCGCATGGCAAATCGCGCATGCGCACATATCGGCAGATGGTGGACGCGATGCTCGTCGAGGTGCGCGCGGGCAGGCGCGTCTGCGGCGTGTTCTACGGTCATCCCGGGGTGTTCGCCTGGGTGCCGCACAAGGCCATCGAGATGGCGCGCAGCGAGGGTTACCACGCGCGCATGGAGCCGGGCATCTCGGCCGAGGACTGCCTGTACGCGGACCTGGGCATCGATCCGGGAACCTGCGGTTGCCAGCACTTCGAGGCAAGCCAGTTGCTCATCTACCGCCGCCGCATCGATCCGAGCGCGTGGCTGATCCTGTGGCAGGCCGGCCTGGCGGGCGACCGTTCGCTGAAACGCTTCTCCACCGGCGCCGCGTACCGCCAGGTGCTGGTCGACGTGCTGGCGCGCGACTATCCGCTGGAGCACGAGGTGATCGTCTATCAGGCCGCGACATTGCCGATCGGCCAGCCCCGGATCGAGCGCACGACGCTGCGCGCGCTGCCCGGAGCGGAGCTCGGCATGGCCGACACCCTGGCCATTCGGCCGGCGCAGTCCATGGAGCCGGACGAGGAGATCCGGGCGCGACTGGCGGCGCTGGATGCCGTTTCGGAGCCGGCTGCGACCTAGCCGGCAGGATTTTCCGCCGGTGGCCGCTCAACGGCAGCGAAGCAGGATATGATCGGCGAGGGCGTACGGTTGCCGCGGGGGCGGTACCGGACCCCGGCTATCACAGTATTGGGGACACCTATGACGGACGTGATCGATATCCTCGAAAGGATGGGGAGCGACGCCGCGTTGCGCGATGCGCCTCGGGATGCGCTGGAGCAGGCGCTGGCGGCGGAACGGATCGACGAAACCATGCTTGCGGCGATGCTGTCGGGCGATAGCGCGAAGCTCCAGTCCTTGATGGGAGCGGGTGCCCAGTTCAGCGTGATCATGCCGAGCGAAGAGGAAGAGGCGCCGGCCGACGGGGAGGAAGGCGAGGAATTGCCTCCTGACGGGGATGGCGTCGTCTGACCGGTCTCGGTTGCGACTTCCCGTTGTGGCCCGAATCATGTCTGGGTCTCGCCGCAGCCGGCTCTGGTTTCCGGGCGGCGTGTGTTGCCTGGCTCTTTTCCTCGGTCCGGTCATCGGGTCGACCGTACCGGAATCCGCTGAAATCACCCGGATGCTGGTGCGGGCGGACCACCTGAAGGCGTCCGACAACCCGGCCTTCGTTTCCCTTCTCGACCAGTTGCACCTTCGCGAAGCCAGCCTGAGCGACGAGCAGCGCCTCCTCCTGAAGTACCTGGACGCATGGCAGCTCGACTACCGGGGCGACTACAGTGCGGCGCGAGCCTCGCTGACGGCCATCATCCGCGAAGCGCCGGACGCCACGCTCCGGTTTCGTGCCACGGCAACGCTGGTCAACGTTCTCGGTGCGGTGCACCGCGACGAGGACGCGTTCGTCCAGCTGAATCAGTTGATCGAACAACTGCCCGGGATCACCGAACGTGAACTGCGTTGGCAGGGGCTCGGCGAGATCGCCCAGTTGCTGACCGCGGCGGGCCAATACGATCTCGGCACGAGTTACGCCAAGCAGATGCTGGACCTCGTCCCGCCGGGGGAGACCGCGTGCAAGGCCTCGTATTTCATCGAGCACGCACGCTACAGCAGCGGCCAGTTGAGCAAGGGCGACCCGCAGGCAGAAGCGGCCATCGACGCCTGTGCTCAAGCTGGAGAGTCGGTGTTCGCCAATGCGCTGCGCGCCGATATGGCCAGTGTGCAGATCAAGGCCGGGCATCCGACCGAGGCAGCAGCCCTGCTCGAGAAGCACTATCCGAGCGTGCGCCATGACCAGTACCTGATCACCATCCTGCGCTTCGACGCGCTGCTCGCGCAGGCGTATCTGGCCATGGGGCAATCCAGCAGGGCGCGAACCTACGCCCTGGCGGCGGTGCAGGCGAGTACGCCCGGGGAGTTCACCGATCCGCTGCGCATGGCCTGCAAGACGCTCTACCAGATCGATCAGCAACGCGGCGACTTCAAGTCCGCCCTGGGCTGGCACAGGCGCTACATGGAGGCCGACAAGGGGTATCTCGACGACGTCAGCGCCAAGGCCCTGGCCTTTCAGATCGTCAAGCAGCAAGTGCAGGCGAAGAAGCTGCAGGTCGACGCGTTGGACAAGCAGAACAAGATCCTGCAGTTGAAGCAGGCGCTCGACCGCAAGGCGGTGGAGGCCAGCCGGCTGTACATCGCCATACTGGCACTGGGGCTGCTGGCGATCGGCCTATGGTTGCTGCGGCTGAAACGTTCGCAGTTGCGGTTCATGCGCATGGCACAGTGCGACAGTCTCACCGGCATCTACAACCGCAAGCATTTCATGAACGAGTCGGAGTACTCGCTCCGCTACGCCCAGCGCACGGCCCGGGGCGCCTGCCTGGTGCTGATCGACCTGGACCATTTCAAGCTCATCAACGATACCCACGGGCATGCGACCGGTGACCAGGTATTGCGCCGCGCGGTGGCCGCCTGCCAGGAGTTCATGCGCTCGACCGACGTGTTCGGTCGGCTGGGCGGTGAGGAATTCGGCGTACTGCTGCCCGAGTGCGGGCTGGACAGCGGCATCGAGCGCGCTGAAGCGATTCGCCGCGGCATCGCCCGGCTGAGCGAGCAGGCGGATCCGGGCATTCCCGTATCGGCCAGCTTCGGCGTGGCATGCACCGGCGAGTCCGGTTACGACCTCCGGCAGTTGCTGGTGGATGCCGACCAGGCGCTCTATCGCGCCAAGCGCGCCGGGCGCAACTGCGTGGTGGCCGGCAAGCAGGGCGAAGGGGTCGTGGTCGCCTGAGGCCTACGCGCCGGGTCCGGTCCGGGCCAGCGCGTGCCATTGCCCGAGCCGGGCCTGCATGCGCCGTACATGGCTGCCCGGCCAGTAGATCCGGCCGCACAGCGGGCAGGCGCGGAACGGTCCCGGCAGGTCCCGGGCGCGCGACGGCACGCGCCCGCGCTCGTCCGGCGTGGCCTCGTGCAATGGTGTGTTGTCGAGCAGGCAACGGGTGAACGGTGCCCAGGTCCAGTCGATTCCCAACGCCGTCGTCAGCTCGCTCGCCTGGGCATCGAGGCTGTTGGCCACCAGCAGCGATACGCGAACGTCTGCGCCGGCATGCGCGGCCAGGTGCCGGTCGCGCGTGACCAGGACCCGCTGCTGCGCACGGCAGGCATCCAGCACGGCCGGTCCGTCGAACTGGCCGGCGCCAATCCCGTGTCGTAGCCCGCCGCGCGCAGCCACCGCGCGAGGCTGGCCAGCATGGCATCGCAGTACAGGCGGTGCGCTTCGGTGATGGCGGACATATTGCGATTCAAGCGGCGCACGGGCCGAGGCGATGTGATCCGGCGACAGCGGACCGCCGTCACCAGGAGCCTTTCACCGGTTAATCAAGAAGCGGGCGGACTTCGAGCCGTCGAGATGCATCGCGGAGAGTGCCCGGTGTCATCCCCCTTGCGTCAGGCCGGCCTCCAGCCGATCAAGCAATTCCGCCTGGCTGGGCAGGATCTTCACCCGCGCCTGCACCAGCGTGAACCAGCCGACCCGGTCGATCTCCGGGAACGGAACAAGGCGCCCGCTGTGTGGCGGCCACTCCAGCTCGAACAGGTTGCTGCGCAGCGAGTCCGGATCGAAGTCTCCTTCCAGCGCGAACGCCTCGACCCACTTGCCGCCACGCTGCCGCAGCCGTCCCAGCGCCTGCAGCGGGCCCACGGCCGGCATGCCCAGCTCTTCCTCGAACTCGCGCCGCGCCGCGGCCTCGGCGTCTTCGCCGGGCAGCAGCTCGCCCTTGGGCAGCATCCAGGCACCCTCGTCGCGGCGGCGCCAGAACGGGCCGCCCGGGTGCGCCAGCAGGACCTGCGGTCCTTCGCGCAGGCGGTACATCAGGATGCCGGCGCTGGTGACGGGCATGGTTCCTCCGGCGCAGCCGATCCCGCGTTCACTTCGGTCGCGGTAGCATCCATGTTCCCGTGAATTCCCGGAGACCGCCATGGCCATCGGTTGGGCCGGCGACGGCGCCGTGCAGGACCAGATCGACGCGACCGTGAAGGACGCGATCAAGCGCGCGCGCAGCAAGCTGCCGCAGGGGCCGAGCCTGAGCCACTGCGAGGAATGCGATGCGCAGATTCCCGAGGCACGGCGCAAGGCCGTGCCCGGTGTGCGGCTGTGCGTGGCCTGCCAGGAGGCGCAGGACAAGGAGCAGCGTGCGGTCAGCGGCTACAACCGCCGCGGCAGCAAGGACAGCCAGCTGCGCTAGGGCGGCACGCGCGGTCGCCCGGCAGGCGCCGCGAACCACCGCCGGCAGGCTGTTCCTCTACCGCTTTCGTCAACGCGCGAGGGCCATGGGCGCGCAATGCGCTTGCCGTGTCGTCCCGCGTCCCCATAACGGGACTTTCCCTGCAAGGACATCGGCGATGGTCAGCTCTCCCAACGCAGCGTCCTCCGGCCAGTTCATGGTCGGCGGCGACATATCCGTAAACCGCTTGGGTTTCGGTGCCATGCGCGTTACCGGCAAGGGCATCTGGGGCGATCCGGCCGATCCGCAGGAATCCCGGGCGACGCTGCGCGCGCTGCCGGAACTCGGCGTCGACCTCGTCGACACCGCCGACAGCTACGGGCCAGAGGTGAGCGAAGACCTCATCCGCGAAGTGTTGCATCCGTATCGCGGCCTGCTGATCGCTACCAAGGGCGGCCTGACCCGCCATGGACCAGACATCTGGGCACCGCTGGGCCGCCCGGAGTACCTGCGCCAGTGCGTGCTGATGAGCCTGCGCCGGCTAGGTGTGGAGCGCATCGACCTGTGGCAGTTGCACCGCATCGATGCCAAGGTGCCGCGCGAGGAGCAGTTCCAGGCCATCGCGGACATGCGCAAGGAAGGCCTGATCCGCCACGTGGGCCTGAGCGAGGTGAACGTGGAGGAGATCGAGGCGGCGCGCCGCTACTTCCCGGTCGCCACCGTGCAGAACCTCTACAACCTGGCCAACCGCAAGAGCGAGGCGGTGCTCGACTACTGCGCCGGGCAGGGCATCGGCTTCATTCCCTGGTATCCGCTGGCCGCCGGCGACCTGGCCGCGCCCGACTCGGTACTGAGCCGCATCGCCCAGCGCTTGGGCGCCAGTAACGGCCAGGTCGCGCTGGCCTGGTTGCTCAAGCGGTCGCCGGTGATGCTGCCGATTCCCGGTACCTCGAAGGTGGAACACCTGCGCGAGAACGTGGGCGCGGCG
Organism: Frateuria sp. YIM B11624; assembly: GCF_049727805.1. Taxonomy (NCBI): domain Bacteria; kingdom Pseudomonadati; phylum Pseudomonadota; class Gammaproteobacteria; order Lysobacterales; family Rhodanobacteraceae; genus Frateuria; species Frateuria sp. YIM B11624. The sequence continues at coordinate 1,980 of NZ_JBCNYA010000003.1, read as the reverse complement.
CAGCTGAAGCTTTCCGACGAGGACTATCGGGCGCTGGAGGCCTCTGCCCGCTGACGGGCGCGTCCGGCGCAGAGCGCCCCCATCCACCTGTCGGCACCTTCCCCCGCATTCGCGGGGGAAGTCTCGGGAATGCGGCGATGCGCTTTGGTCCTCCCCGTTCACGGGGAAGGCTCGGGAACGAGGCGCTGCCTTTTTGATCCTTCCCCCGTTCACGGGGGAAGGTGCCCGCAGGGCGGATGGGGGAAACCTTGCGAGGAACCTTCCCCCCGGGTTTATCCACCTCTCCCCACAGCTTATCCACAGACTTATTGTCTCGTCGGCTGAGAGGCCGCCGCGTATCCTCTTCGCTCATGTGCCTGTCCCAAACCAGCGGCGGCACGGCAGTCTGCGAGGAAACCCGACCCATGTCCTTCGTCCCCGAGCGCAAGAGCGGCCACGGTTCCGCCATCGAGGCGCTGCGCGTGCCGCCGCATTCGATCGATGCCGAGCAGGCGGTGCTGGGCGGCCTGATGCTCGCGCCCGACGCGCTGGACAAGGTCGCCGACCGGCTGGGCGAGGGCGACTTCTACCGCAAGGACCACCGCCTGATCTGGCGCGCGATCACCGAGCTGGCCAACAAGGGCATGCCCTGCGACGCGGTGACCCTGGGCGACTGGTTCGAGGCCAACGGCCTGGCCGAGATGGTCGGCGGCGCCAGCTACCTGATCGAACTGGCCAACGCCACGCCGAGCGCGGCCAACATCGGCGCCTACGCGGACATCGTGCGCGAGAAGTCCGTGCTACGGCAGCTGATCGATGCCGGCACCGGCATCACCGAGGACGGCTATCGGCCCGAAGGCAAGAGCGTGCAGGAAGTGCTGGAGAACGCCGAGCAGGCGGTGTTCAAGATCGCCGAGTCGGGCGCGCGCGGCAAGAAGGATTCGGTGTCGATGCGCGAGGCGGTCAAGGACGCCTTCCGCCTGCTCACCGAGCGCTACGAGAACCGCGGCCAGCTCACCGGCATCTCCACCGGCTTCAACGACCTGGACGAGCTCACCTCCGGCCTGCAGCCCTCGGACCTGATCATCGTCGCGGCGCGTCCCTCGATGGGCAAGACCGCGTTCTCCGTGAACATCGCCGAGGCCGCCGCGCTGCGCGCGAAGAAGCCGGTGGTGATCTTCTCGATGGAAATGTCCTCCTCGCAGCTCGCGCTGCGACTGATCTCCTCGATTGGCCGCATCCATGCCCAGCACCTGCGCAATGGCGACCTCTCCGAGGAGGACTGGCCGCGCGTGACCAACGCCATCGCGATCCTCTCCGAGGCCAAGATCTTCATCGACGACACCCCCGGCCTGTCGCCGGTGGAGCTGCGCTCGCGCTCGCGCCGCCTGCACCGCGAGCACGGCGGTCTGGGGCTGATCGTGATCGACTACCTGCAGCTCATGCAGGTGCCCGGGAACAAGGAGAACCGCGCCACCGAGATTTCAGAAATCTCGCGTTCACTCAAGGGCCTCGCCAAGGAACTGAACGTGCCGGTGATCGCCCTGTCGCAGTTGAACCGCTCGCTGGAACAGCGCGCCGACAAGCGCCCGATGATGTCCGACCTGCGCGAGTCGGGCGCCATCGAGCAGGACGCGGACGTGATCATGTTCATCTACCGCGACGAGTACTACAACAAGGAATCGCCCGACAAAGGCCTGGCCGAGATCATCATCGGCAAGCAGCGAAACGGCCCCACCGACACGGTCAAGCTCACCTTCCTCGGCCACTACACGAAGTTCGAGAACTACGCGCCGGATTCGTTCGTAGGGTCGTTCGATTGAAGGCGGGGAACGGGGAACAGGGAACGGGGAACGCGCGGTCCGCGTACGCCGGTGGCTCGTCGCCCGATGTGGCCGCGGTGGCTCGGTGGTGCGCCGGCGCGCCGGCTTGCCGTGCACTCGACGTTCCCCGTTCCCCGTTCCCCGTTCCCCGCTGCACCCCATGAGCCGCACCACGACC